>NZ_JAZDRJ010000042.1:0-249 GCF_047501535.1 Achromobacter sp. F4_2707 | reverse complement strand
ACGTATGAGGCCAAGCCCAATGTGAGCGGCACGGAAGAGTTTGTGTTCGTAATCACGGACGCTGATGGTGATACGGCGACGGATACGTTGACGGTGACGATCACTAAGGCCCAAGGTCCTGAGGGTGATGAGATTCAGGCTGTGACGGTCAATGAGTCGGGCCTGGTCGATGGCGATCCGAAGGCAGGTGGTGAGTTTGCGCTGGTGACGATTCCGACGGGCTTTGAGTTTGCTGGCGTGGTGACCCAG
>NZ_JAZDRJ010000041.1:0-255 GCF_047501535.1 Achromobacter sp. F4_2707 | reverse complement strand
GCATGAGTCGGCGCCTACCCTCTCATTTCAAGCAGTCAGCGGGCCGGTTTTTAAATATTTTCTAAACCGGTTGCGAAGTTCGATTTTCATGTTATGATTTCGAGTTCCGCAGCGAGATGCAGTAGGTCGCAAGGCTTTTAAGCATTGCGAGGCATCAAGCGAAGCAGGGCGGTTTTGAAAAGCAGTTCTTTTTAAAACACTTCGCCGCTTCACTTGACACGCTTTAAAAACTACTTCATAATCTCGTTTCTCTGC
>NZ_JAZDRJ010000040.1:0-255 GCF_047501535.1 Achromobacter sp. F4_2707 | reverse complement strand
CAACGCTGCGGCGTAACGCGTTTCGCTGCTTCGTAGACGCTACGGCGGCGCTCAAGAATTGCGTGCTCCTGCCCATAATGCCGTTGCGCAGGCGTCACGAACTTGATGCCGCTGTGGCGATGTTCCGCGTTGTACCAGGTCACGAAGCGCAGCACCCACTGGCGGGCCTGCTCGATCGACGTAAAGGGCTTCTTTGGGTACGCCGGTGTGTATTTCAGTGTCCTGAACAACGCCTCGGAATAGGGATTGTCGTCA
>NZ_JAZDRJ010000003.1:31827-281961 GCF_047501535.1 Achromobacter sp. F4_2707 | reverse complement strand
GCATAAATATAGATAAAAAACCTAAACCTCATCATGAAAAACTCACTACAACACATTGTTTTAATTAATATTATTCCTTTTTTATAACAACCACACTTTTAAAGCAGCGCCAAATAAGAGAACGTCATGCTATCCAATGTGTAAACACAATAAGAAATTGGTATCTAAATATAATTTCATTTGCTTAACAAATGCGTAAAACACATAATTGAACCGCAGTCGAGGTGCACGAGTTGTTGCGGTTCGTATTGCCTGTAATCCCGACTGTTTCCAAAGTAGGTTTTCACAAATCAAGTAGGCCTCTGAAGGAGCAAGTCATGAAACAACGTAAAGTTTCGCTAGTTATTAGCGGGGTGGGTGCAGCCCTTGCGTTAGCTTTGAGCGGTCCCGCTCTCGCGGGAAATAAGGGTGGCCAGCACGGCGGCGGCGACAAAAACACAACTACGCCGACCCAGCAGAACGTCGACAACAAGCACTTCACGTTCACCAAAGTTTTCACCGCAACCCATAATGATCATTCGACATCCCAGTCATTCAGGGTCGGAGACATCTCTGTGGACATCGCTGTCGCATCCACATCGCTTACGGGCCATGTGTATGGCAATCACTCCGACGGGATCCGTGGAAACACAGGTGGTGCCGGGGGGGTTGCGGGTAACGGTGCAAACGGCGGTAGCGGTGGAGCGGCCACCAATAACAGCCTCGGCACGGGTTCGGCAACTGTGGGTGGCGGTGGTGCCGGCGGTCATGCCCTGGGCCTGGGTGTAGGTATCAGTAGCGCGGAAAGTGGTGGCAACGATGCCAATAACGGCGCTGCTTCGGGTCCTGGTAACTCGCACAAATCTCACTCGAAAGGCAGCACGGGCTCAGGTTCAGGCTGGGCTAACGCGTCGAGCTCGTCAACCTCCGGCGATGCAGGGGGCACGGGCGGCGGTAATGCTGGCGGCGACGGCGGTTGGGGTGGTATGGCAAAATCCGGCTCCGTTCTGGCCATGGCAACTAGCGGTAACGGCGCAATGGGCGGTTCGGGTGGCTCGGCCAACGGCGGTGCAGCAGGTAGCTTTGTCGCCGCGAATACTATCTCCAACAGTGCGTTCGCCGGCGGGGCCGGTATCATGAATGTCAGCCAAAACATGGGCGAGAACTCCCTCGTTCAACAAGGCGTGACGGTTCAGGGCAACCTCAACTTCTGACATTGTTGCAGTGATGTCGTAGCTCGTTACCCAGGATATGTGTCCAACCCGGCGCTATCCTGGGAACGCTCACAGCGTTTCATACGCTAGGAGGCGATGATGAACCGGCAGCATTTACTTGCGGCAGTTTTTCTACAAGTTGCACCCGCGTTTGTTTTTGCCGCACCGCCTCATGCCGTAGCCGATCCGGTCCAGGTGAGTGCCTTCGGAGTGCCTGTTATGGACACAAAGCTCTCCGAATATCGCGGCGCCCGCAATATCTCTTTCAACGAACAGCACACAGATGGCCAACTTTATGACAACCAGTCAATCAACACGGTTTCTGGTCATAACGTGGTATCGGGCGATGCATTTTCTAGCATGAATGGGTTCTCGACCGTTATCCAGAACTCTGGAAATAACGTTCTTATTCAGAGCTCAACAATCGTGAACGTGCAGGTGCAATAGGTGGCCGTCATGAAAGTAAGTTGGCTGGCGACACTCTTGATGTTTTTCCTCGTCGGCGCCGTGCAGGCTGGCAACGTATTTCTGCCAGCCCTGGGCGGCCTTACCGTCTCACAGGTGAAAAGCATACAAGAACGAGCATTTAGTCGGACCGTCCGCCAACAATATGATTTCAGCTGTGGCTCTGCCGCGCTCGCCACACTGCTGACTTATCAGTACAACGACCCGGTCAGTGAACAAGAGGTCTTCATCAGTATGTGGGACCATGGCGACCAGGAAAAAATCCAGCAGGAAGGTTTTTCTCTCCTGGATATCAAGCGGTATCTTGATGCTCGTGGTTACGAAGCCAACGGATACGAGGTGCCACTGGATAAGCTGATTGAAAACAAGGTCCCCGCCATCATGCTGATCAGCGATCATGGTTACAACCATTTTGTGGTGGTGAAAGGCATTGATCACGAACGTGTGCTGGTAGGTGACCCTTCAAGTGGGGCAAGGGTGATCCCCCGTAAACGTTTCGAAGAAATTCTCGTCACCCCAATCGTGTTTGTAATCACCAGTCACAGCGAAAACGTAGTATTCAACGGGCGCACAGATTGGCAAACCCGGCCCCTGGCATCGCTTGGTGCGGCGATGTCAGCAGCAAGACTGGCGCAGGCAACGATCTTCAATGCTCGCAAGCCAGGCTTGTTCTAAGGCGGTATATGGCAGGAGACGTCATATGTTTACATTTTCTCGTGGTTGCAGTGCCGTGCTTGCGTTGGCGGCCGGCACACTCATACTTCACGGCCCCGCACAGGCCAATTCTTTCAATGAGCTCCATGCGGTCGACGACCAAACTCTGGATGAGATCCGCGGCGGATTCTCGGTGGCGTACGACTACGGCCAATTAAGAATGGCACTGAGTTTCAGCCGGGCCATTATGATTCAAGAAATCTTAGGGCCTCTAACGGGACAGCCAGCGAATGTCCCCGGAGAACAAACTGCAGTTTCCGGCCCTCCGCCGGCGGCTATCGTTCAGTCAGGAACGAACAACACGGTCAGCCCGCCCGCTATAGCTAACCTGTCTGGCGGGGTGATCAGTGCGGTGATTCAAAACAACTTAGATAACCAGGCCATCAGGAACTTCAACACGGTGAACATCACCGTTACTAGCAAAGCCTTATCACAGGCCTTGTCCGTCCAGACTTTTGCCCAGGGAGCATTTCTGCGGTTTTTACGCTAAGCGGCAGTGTCCTAGCCTAGCGCGTCCACTTAGGCGAGTAGGCAACAAAACAGATTATAAAAACGTCCAATTAAAGGCGAGCGCTCATGAAGGTCAAACAAGTATTACCTAATACAACACTTCTGGCCCTTTGTTTTGCAGCGTTACCGGCCCATGCTCAGGAGGAGGAGGCCACGATTCAGCGGCTTGAGCAACGGCTATACGAACAACAGCAAATGCTGGATCAAACGCGCGAAAGCCTTGAGCGGCTAAGAATGCGGCTCCAGGTTCCGGGTGGCCCGGCCTACGGCCCTGGGCCCACCGGACCCCAGGGCGCTGAAGCCCGCCCCGTGCAAGCAGACTACCAGAATACTGTTCAAGAACCCGTGGGGCAGGCACCCACCCACACACAAGAGGAAGATGCCGCAAAAGTCGCTCCCATCCTGGATCAACCGGGCATTTTGACGCCGCGGGGCCGGTTCACACTCGAACCCTCAATCCAGTACGACTATTCGTCTAACAACCAGGTCAACCTGATAGGCTTCAGCGTTCTACCAGCAATTCTGATCGGTTTGATTGATGTTCGTGAAGTCGATACGTCAACTGTAATGGCCTCGGTGTCTGTTCGCTATGGGTTGACTAACCGTCTGGAACTCAACGCCAAAATTCCCTACGTTTACTCTTCTCAAGACACCATCATGCGTCCGCTGACCGAAGGTGCGTCGAATAATGAAGTGTTCAGCAGTTCCGGCGGCGGAATAGGGGACGTGGAAGTAGGGGTGCGCTACCAGTTCAACGACGGTGGCCCCAACCGGCCTTATTACATTGGGTCTTTGACCGCAGTGCTACCAACAGGGAAGGGGCCGTTCGACATTTCCTACGCGACCGACAGTACGTACCCGGGTGGAATGCCTGTACCGGAAGAACAACCCACCGGCAGCGGCTTCTACGCGCTGGACGCGGGCATTTTGGCAATATACCCCTCAGACCCGGTCGTGTTTTTCGGCGGTTTGAATTACACCTGGCGCCCATCACAGAACGTCGATAAGACAATCGGCGCGATGAGGATCGGGGATGTCGACCCAGGGGATTCCATCAAAGCGAACTTTGGCATGGGTATGTCATTGAACGAGAAGTCCTCACTTAGTTTGGGGTATCAACATACTTACATCAGGCCAACAAAGTACGACGGCAACTCAGCGGCGGATTCTCCGTCTATCCAAGTCGGGCAGTTCCTGGTCGGGTTTGGATATCAGCTGAGCCCCAAGACCAACGTCAACCTGACCTTGGGAATTGGAGTGACACGCTACGCACCCGACGCTCAGGTTATCTTACGGATTCCGATCTCGTTCTAGAAAGAAAACTCGCCACCCGTGGTTAGAAAGACTGTGGTGGCGAGTTCGTATTAATAACAGTCTACGTACGCCGCAAATCACTGACTTTACATAATGCACATTATGCGTACTTTGTAACTGCAATGCCAGATCCAACAACACGTACACGACGCCGATTACAAGAGCCGTCGCCACTGGAGTCTGCCTGTGTAACGGAAAGCTTGAGGCCCCTGTTTTACATAGCTTAACCGCGCTATCTGTCCCTGACCGCCTCTTAACCCAGAGACCAAACCCAAACACTAAAGTACCGAGTATAGTGATCCACTGAACCGGCAACTACCGATTCTTGATCGCGTGTTTCGTTTCTCGATTCACCAGCCACTAGCCACAGTTCTGTTTGTTGAACAGGCAAGACGCCAGGCGCAGTGGCGCCACACAGGAGAAGTTCATGAGCGACAGCAAATCCAATTCAAACAAGGGTTCTACAACGGGCTGGGGAGCGCCGGCAGTCAGCGATCGCAACAGTCTTACAGTCGGCCCCGATGGCCCGCTCCTGCTTCATGATGTTCACTTTCTTGAGCAGATGGCGCACTTCAACCGTGAAAAAGTTCCCGAGCGCCAGCCTCACGCCAAGGGCGCGGGCGCGTTTGGCGTCTTTGAAACCACCGAGGACGTTTCCGCTTACACCAAAGCGGCGCTCTTCCAACCTGGCGCCAAAACAGACATGCTGGCGCGCTTTTCCACTGTGGCCGGCGAATCCGGCAGCCCGGACACCTGGCGTGACGTACGAGGCTTCTCACTCAAGTTCTACACCAGTGAAGGCAACTACGATCTGGTCGGCAACAACACCCCTATTTTCTTTGTCCGCGACCCAATGAAGTTCCCCCACTTCATCCGCAGCCAGAAACGCCTGCCCGACTCTGGGCTGCGTGACAACCATATGCAGTGGGATTTCTGGACCCTCAACCCTGAAACCGCGCATCAGGTAACGTATTTGATGGGTGAACGCGGCCTGCCCCGCACGTGGCGCCACATGAACGGCTATGGCTCCCACACTTATATGTGGGTGAACGCCAAAGGCGAACGGTTCTGGGTGAAATACCACTTCCATACCAACCAGGGCATGGAGTTCTTCACCAACGATGAAGCCAAGAATATGGCCGGCCTGGATGCCGACTATCATCGGCGCGATCTCTTCGAGGCGATTGCCAAGGGCGACCACCCTAGCTGGACGCTGTCGGTTCAGATCATGCCCTACGCAGACGCTAAAACCTACCGTTTCAACCCCTTTGATCTGACCAAGACGTGGCCACATGCCGACTACCCGCTCATCAAAGTCGGCACTATGACCCTCAATCACAACCCTGACAACTTTTTCGCTGAAATCGAACAAGCGGCATTTTCACCCGGTAATGTTGTACCGGGCATCGGGCTGTCACCAGACAAAATGCTGTTGGGCCGTGCTTTTGCGTATAACGACGCGCAGCGAAATCGTATTGGCACGAATTTCCATCAGCTTCCAGTGAACCGGCCGCGCATCCCCCTGAATACCTATATGTTCGACGGCCAGATGGCTTATGAACACAGCGCCGGCCAACCCGTGTATGCGCCCAACTCTGAAGGTCGTCCATGGTCGGATCAGACCGGCCGCGTCGATGACGGCTGGGAAATCGACGGCGAAATGGTGCGCGCGGCTTATACCTTACGACCCGATGATGACGATTTCTCACAACCGGGTACGCTGGTGCGTGAAGTCTTCAACGACGCCCAACGCGACAGCTTGGTCGAAACTGTGGCAGGCGCTTTGCTGGGAGGGGTTCGCAGCCCCGTTCTGGAACGCGCTTTTGATTACTGGAAGAGCATCGACGCCGATGTGGGACGCCGAATTGAGGAAAAAGTGCGTTCGGGCAAGGCGCCTGAGCCGCCTGCAGGCATGAGTGAAGCGTAGTTTTCCGGTAGTTTTCCTATGTATACCAAGGAGTGCATCACATGACTAAATACAAAGTCGGCTATCTTGTCGGAAGTCTTTCAAGCACCTCCATCAATCGTTTGCTTGCGAAGGCGCTGGTCAGGTTAGCGCCGGACGAACTTGAACTGGTAGAGATCCCCATCCGCGACCTCCCCCTTTATAGCCAGGACTACGATGAGGACTACCCACCCGTAGCGCGAGCGTTCAAACAGGCGATTGCAGAAGTGGATGCCATTCTTTTCGTCACGCCCGAATACAACCGCAGCATACCGGGCGGCTTGAAGAACGCCATCGACTGGGCCACCCGACCTTGGGGCAGGAATTCTTTCACGCGCAAACCTTCGGCCGTGATCGGCACATCACCAGGCTCGATCGGCACTGCACTGGCCCAGGCTCAACTGCGCAATGTCATGTGTTTCTGTAATTCCCCATTGCTCAACACTGTAGAAGCCTATATTCAGTTCCAGCCCGGCCTCATCACAGAAGACGGCCAAGTTACCAACGAAAAAACGGAACAGTTCCTGAGCAACTACATGAAGGAATTCCATACCTTCATCGTTCGGGTTCTTACCGTGTTGCCACGCGAACCTTAGTGCCCCGGACAGGCAAGCACAGCCCGCGCAGGAGAATTTCAAACTTGCCGGGCTAGTGCTGCGCCCTGCTCCACTCGTTCCGGTTCACCTCCTGGTGCAATGCCAGGATATCGTCAGGCCAGGTGCTTTTGATATAAGCCAGTACGGTGATAATTTCTTCATCCGACAATATGCTGGCATAGGCCGGCATATCGCTTTCATACCCCTCCGGGGCCGTGCGCCCGGGCACCATACCATTGCGAGTGATGTCGAAAAGAACGGAATCAGGATGGTGCCACGTGTGGCCCGAAGCGTCGTGCGGGGGCGCAGGCAAGCGGCCATTGGCGCCGCGCTCGCGCCAGTTTGGGGTCTGTCCCTCCAACTTCGAACCATGGCAGGCGGCGCAGTAGCTGACATACAGACTGCGGCCATAGGCCACGTGGTGGGTATCGCTCGGGTCGATATAAAAACCACGAGGCTGTGATACCGAGTGGTAGACATCCTTGCCTATCCATAGCAGGGTCAGGGCGACCATGGTGATAATGCCGAATGCCAGACTTCTGAAATTCATAAGTGCACGCAGTATATTTTTCAATTACACGATACGTTGCCCGTACCCGGTCATGGCTGTTTTTTTGCGTTTTCCATGGAAACAAAAAGGAATACGCGGCGGTGTTATGATGAGCAGAACTTGTCTCGAACAGGAGTAGCAGCGTGAAAGGTTTTGTACAAGATATTGAAAAGCTCACCGTCGAAAACGACAACTTCCGCAAGGTGCTGTATACCGGCAAGCATATGCAGCTTGTCCTCATGACGCTCCAGGCCGGAGAAGAAATCGGCGCTGAAGTTCACGAAGGGCACGATCAGTTCTTCCGTATCGAAGAAGGCAAAGGCCAGGTCATTATTGATGACAACACCTACGATATCGAAGACGACGATGCCATCATCGTCCCAGCCGGTGCCCGTCACAACGTTATCAATACAGGCAGTACGCCTTTGCGTCTCTACACCCTGTATGGCCCGCCGGAGCACCGCGAAGGTGTGCTGCACGCCACCAAGGCCGATGAAAAAGAAGAGCACTTCGACGGCACAACCACCGAATAGCGCTTCTTGGCCCTGCTTTATAAAAACTCCGGCTTTTGCCGGAGTTTTTTATTGTGGCGTCAGTTCATGCTACGTTCAATCTCGCGAGAACGGCCGCCCCTGAAAGTCGACCGTCACAAGGTTACCGTCCATCGGACCCATTCCCGGTGAGTTCACCGGCATGCCCGGCGCCGACACGCCTTTCACAGAAGGGTCCAGCAACATTTTTCGTACCGCATTGGCGGGCACGTGGCCTTCGATAATCTGCCCGGTACTGTCTACTTTCGCGGTATGGCAGGAGGCCAAGGTCATGGGCACCCCATGCGCCTGCTTCACCGAATACATATCCCGAGAAAGAATCACCTTCACGTCGTAGCCGTTATCGCGCATATGCTGGGCCCACCCCCCGCAGCACCCGCAGTTGGGGTCCTGATGCATGGTGATGGACGGGGTGTCGGCCATGGCCTGCGGCCCTATGGCCATCATGCCAAGCGCCATTGCTGCAAGTGTTTTCTTCATGGTGATCAAATCCTGAATTCAAATTTGCTCGAAGCGATCGTAGTGTCGCTCATCGTGGATTTCCTGGCTTTCTATTTCATCTACACGAGCGGCCGGCGGCCCCACTCGCAGCCAGGAAAGCATTTCGTCAATGCGATCGTGGGGGCCTTGCAGCAAAGCTTCCACCGACCCATCATCCAGGTTGCGGACCCACCCTGCTACGCCCAGGCTGTGCGCTTGGCGAACCGTGGCCATGCGGAAGCCAACCCCTTGGACTTTTCCCATAACACGCACGGACAAAGTTTCGACATCAGTTTCAGGAGCAAGTTTCTTCATACAGCCATTTATTCGCTTGTGGCCTGACCAGGCCAAGGATAATCAAGTATGCGCTCGATCGACAGCTGGCGCCTGCCCGCGCCGATAGAGATTCAGCGCCGTATCGATAATGCCCACATGGCTGAACGCTTGCGGGAAGTTGCCCAGCATGCGCTGATCATGTGGATCGTATTGTTCTGAAAGCAGGCCGACATCGTTACATAGACTGACCAAGCGTTCAAACAAGGCCTGCGCCTTGGCGTACCGCCCTTGCAAAACATAAACATCAGCCAGCCAGAATGAGCATGCCAGAAATACGCCCTCTCCCGGCGGCAGACCGTCTACGCCTGTTTCAGTTTCGTACCTCAATAGTAACCCGTCGCGCATCAGTCGCTGTTCAATGGCCTGGATTGTGCCCTCCACGCGCGGATCGTCCGGCGGAAGAAAACCCGTCAGCACAATATGCAGCAAACTGGCATCCAGCGCTTTCGACCCATAATGCTGAACGAAAGTGTTGCGCTGGGCGTCATAGCCTTTAGCGCATACTTCCTGATGAATTTCATCCGCGATACGGCGGCATTTCTGGGCAAAGCGGCGGGCGTTGCTCATGGTGGCTGCGACCGTGGCAATACGGTCGAACGCCACCCAGGCCATGACTTTAGAGTGCACGAAATGCTGGCGCTCAGCACGAATTTCCCATATGCCTTCGTCTGGTTCCCGCCAAGCTTTTTCCAGAAACGGCACAATCACCTGCGTAATGGCCTCGATGCGTGAATGTGGCGGCAAATGGCCCCGTATGGCCTGCACCATGGCATCCGCAACCTCGCCATAGATATCCAATTGCCTTTGGTTGGCAGCGGCGTTACCTATGCGCACAGGCTGTGAACCTTCATAGCCACACAGCCAAGGCAACTCATATTCCGGTAAGTCACGCTCGCCGGCCAAACCATACATAATTTGCATTTGATCGGGGCTGCCCGCTACCGATCGCGTCAGCCAGTTGCGCCAGGCGGCCGCTTCTTCAAAATAACCCAGGTTCATGAAGGCCATCAGCGTCATGGTGGCGTCGCGCAACCAGCAGTAACGGTAATCCCAGTTGCGCTTGCCTCCCAATTGCTCAGGCAAGGACGTGGTCGGCGCCGCAACAATGCCTCCCGTTGGTTGGTAAGTCAGGGCCTTGAGGGTGATGAGCGAGCGCTTGACCATGGACGTCCATGGGCCGACATCAGGGCAACGATCAGAAAATTCGCGCCAAAAATAGTTGGTGCTGGTCAGGGCGGCCCCCAGTTCGTAGGGCTCGCTCACGTGCTCGTGCGAAGGCTGGTGGGAAAGCGTGAAACTTTTGCGCTGGCCCGCGTGCACGATAAAGCGTGCCGAACTATGTTGATCGCGCGAAGTGATGGGAACCGTCGTGCGAAACACCAGCATGTCAGGGCCGGCCACGGCGGTATAACACCCTTCCCCATGGCGTTCCAACCAGGGAACCACGCGCCCGTAGCCAAAACGGATGACGAGATCCATATTGAATTCCACCCGCCCTTCCAGCCCCACCACCAGGCGTGCCACGCTTGAGTGCGCCGGGGTGGTCGGCATGAAATCAATTAGCTTAGCCACCCCGGTATCTGTTTCGAAAATCGTTTCAAGGATGAGGGTGCCGTCTTCGTAAGCGCGCCGGATTCCTCGTATCTGCCCTTCTGGCGTGATACGCCAGCAACCATTGTCCGGCGTGCCGAGTAAAGCAGAAAAACAGGCAGCCGAATCAAAGCGCGGAAAACACAGCCAGTCGATGGAGCCTTCACGGGAAACAAGCGCCGCAGTCCGGCAATTTCCGAGCATGGCGTACTCTTCTATCTTGGGAGCCATGGCTTCTTTTCCTTTTTGATTAAAATCATCCTGATTTTCGTGTTATTACTTACCATGAATGATTCAGCTAGCCGCAGGGCACAGGCCTTGCGGTGGCACAGGTTTCTTTTATTTCATTAGGGGCAACAATGAGAACGATACTTCTTCCTGTCGATGGTTCTGACAACTCGGTGCGCGCAGTACAACGTGCCATCGAGCTATCCAAGGAAACCGGCGATGCCAAGTTGCTGCTTGTCACGGCTTTTGCACCCATCGTGTCCGGCAACGTCAAACGCTTTTTTTCGGCCGATGAAATCCAGGCCTACTACCAGGAAGAAGGTGAGAAGGCATTGGCTCCGGCCAAAGCTGTACTCGACGCTGCTGGCGTAGAATACGAGAGCGAGGTTCTGGTCGGCCCGGTCGCGCAAACCATCGCCGATTACGCCAAAAAGCATAAGGTGGACAACATCATCATGGGCACTCGCGGGCTGGGCAGCATCACCGGCATGCTGCTGGGCTCGGTCACCACCAAAGTGCTCAATCTGGTCGATATGCCCGTGCTGCTGGTCAAGTAAGGCTTTATATCGCATAGATCACTACAGGCAAGGGTTATGCCATGGCCCATGGGGGCCTAGCAGGTCATCGGCTTGCGCCGGCCCCCAGCTCCCTTTTTCATAAGTGTGGGCTTTGTTATGGTCTGTCAGTACGTTATCAAGCACCCGCCAGGCGGCCTCAACGGCCGCCTGGCTGGCAAAGAGTGAGCGGTCGCCTGCCAAGGCATCTCCTAATAATCGCTCATACGGCGAATCAGAGTCTGCCGCCGTATTCAGCAACAATAATTCACGCTGATCACCCACGTACTGTTTGCCCGGGCGTTTTACACGAGCCGCCAGAGCAACCTCCGCTCGTGGGGAAAACCGAAAACGCAGGTAATTTGCCCGGCCATCCAAAGGGTCGGAATCCGTAAAAAGTTTTTGCGGCGGCGCTTTCAATTGCACCAGCACTTCAGCAGCAGTGGTGTTCATGCATTTACCCGAGCGCAGAAACCAGGGCACACCTTCCCAACGCCAGGAGTCAATATACAGGCGCAAGGCGCAGAAGGTTTCCACATCGGAATGCGGGTCAACCTGCGGCTCGTCGCGGTACCCCTGATATTGCCCCCGCACCAGGTCATTGGCCTGCAAAGGACGCATTGCACTGAAAACCTTGGTTTTTTCCACCTGCACAGGCTCATAGCCCCGGTAGGCGGGGGGCTCCATTGCGAGCAGCCCCACCACCTGAAACAGATGATTCTGGATGACGTCGCGCAGACAACCCGCGCTTTCATAAAACGCCCCTCTTCCTTCCACGCCAAATGACTCAGAAAGCGTGATTTGCACGCTGTTGACGTAATTGCGATTCCAAATCGGTTCGAGAAAGGCATTGGCAAAACGAAAATACAGGATGTTCATGATCGCTTCCTTGCCAAGGAAATGATCAATCCGGTAAATGCCCTCTTCCGGGAATACCGAGCAGGCGATACGGTTCAAATGGTGGGCCGAGGCCAGGTCTCGACCAAACGGTTTTTCCAGAATGACACGGGCGTTGCTGCTTAACCCTGCAGCAGCCAAACCCGTAATGACTGTGGCGAACAAAGCCGGTGGAATGGCCAGATAATGGACCGGACGCTGTGTTCCCTGCAACGCATGTCTGAGTTTTTGGAAAACCTCAGGGTCGTTGTAATCCCCACTGACGTATGTCACGTGCTCGATCAATGTACGCATAGCGGTCGCATCTTCATGCTTGCCCGCATCCTTGATACTTTTGCGAATACGCTGGCGCAGCTGCGCTTCACTCAGCTTGGAAGAAGCCACGCCTACCACCCGGGCCTGCAAGGCGCCGCGCTGCGCCATGCCATACAAAGCGGGAAAAATCTTTTTATATGCAAGATCGCCCGTCATGCCGAATAACACCAACGCATCGGCGGGTTCGTTCTGAGTCTCTTGGAAAATTGTCATGGGAACCTCTCTGGGCGTAGCGGCTTAGTCGTCGGTAGCCGCTGCCTCCACATGCCCGCCAAACTGTTCTCGCATGGCCGACAACATCTGCATAGCAAATGTCGCACTTTCGCGTGACTCAAAGCGGCTGAACAAGGCTGCCGAAAGCACAGGCGCAGGCGCGCCTAAATCAAGGGCGGCACCCATGGCCCAGCGCCCTTCCCCGGAGTCGGATACCCGGCCTGTATAGCCTTGCAGTTCAGGTTGCTGCTGCAAGGCCTGAGCGGTGAGATCCAGCAACCATGAGCCGATCACGCTGCCCCGGCGCCACAGCTCAGCGATTTCCGGCAGATTGAAGTCATAGCCATAATATTTAGGGTGAGAGGGGGGAATCGCATTGTTGTTGGCGGCACTACCCTCCCCGCCCTGGCCCGCTTGTTGCAGCAGGTTGAAGCCTTCGGCGTACGCTGCCATGATGCCGTACTCAATGGCGTTATGGATCATTTTCACAAAATGCCCGGCTCCGGCTGGGCCGCAATGCATATAGCCCTGCTCAGCCGTGCCACCCAGCGCTCTGCCCGGCGTAGGCGGTGCAGCCTCGGCGCCCGGCGCCAGCGCCAGCAGCAGCGGCTCTATCAGCGTGAAGCCCTGAGGCGAGCCCCCTGCCATCAGGCAGTACCCCCTTTCCAGGCCCCGCACACCGCCGCTGGTGCCGACATCCATATACGCTATGCCTGCCGATGCCCACTGCGCTGCACGACGCACACTGTCACGCCATAACGAGTTGCCGCCATCCACGACCACATCGCCCTTTTCCAACAAGGGTTTGAGTTGATCCAGAGCGGCATCAACTTCCTTGACTGGCAGCATCAGCCAGACAACGCGCGGAGCGGAAAGCCGCTTAACTACGCTTTCCACACTGTCACAGGCTATGCCGCCCAGGCCATCCAAGCGCTGGCGTGCTTGCGCATCAGGGTCGAAACCCACACATTGGTGCCCGTGGGCAATCAGCCTTTGCGCCATATTGCCGCCCATGCGTCCTAAACCGATCATGCCCAACTGCATGCCGTCCCCCCTATTCCGGTTTTGATGTTTTGAGAATGCGGTCGATGAGATCGACCGGCACCGGAAAGACCAGAGTGGAGGATTTATCACCGGCGACCTGAGTAAGCGTTTGTAGGTAACGCAACTGCAGCGCCGCGGGTTGCTCCGACAGCACCTGGGCGGCATCTGCCAGGGCCTGCGCGGCTTGGCGCTCGCCTTCGGCATGAATGACCTTAGCTCTCCGCTCGCGCTCAGCTTCTGCTTGGCGGGCAATGGCACGCACCATACTTTCGTTCAGATCAATGTGCTTGATTTCGACGTTGGTGACCTTCACCCCCCAATTGTCAGTCTGGGAATCAAGAATTTTCTGGATGTCGAGATTGAGTTTTTCTCGTTCAGACAGCATTTCGTCGAGATCATGTTTGCCCAGCACCGCCCGCAGGGTTGTCTGGGCGAGCTGGCTGGTGGCCTCCAGGTAGCGTTCTACTTGGATGATGGCTTTCTCAGGTTCGACCACCCTGAAATAAATGACGGCGCTGACCTTGACCGAGACGTTATCGCGCGAGATAACATCCTGGCTGGGTACGTCCATCGTGACCGTACGCAAATCCACCCGCACAATCTGCTGCAGTACGGGAATGACAAAGATTAGACCCGGCCCCTTTACGCTGCTGAAGCGCCCCAGGGTGAAAGTGACCCCGCGCTGATATTCCCGCAGAATCCGTATGGCATTGGCCAGAATGACGACGGCAATCACCAGCAAGACCGTCAGCCCAACGTTAAAACCGTAAACCATGCTTTTCTCCCTGGTGTCCGCTCAGTGATACCGGTTCAGGCCGATACCGGTGGCACTGTGTTGCTATTGATGACTGTAGCAGGCGTGACCTGCAATTTAAGATCCTGCGTGCCAATGACCGTGATCTGATCGCCCACCTGCAGGGGTTCGGCACATTCCACCCGCCAGTTCTCGCCACGAATTTGAGCATAAACCATGCCGTCCTCAAGGCCGACCACCCTGCCTTGCTCCCCGAGCATCGTGTCGTAACCACTGACTGTCTTGCTTCGACGGCTACGCACAGCAACGGTGCCGACGCCAATAATAATGATGGCACTGGCCAGCCCGATGGAGAGCAGAAAGGGAATAGACAGTTCGTAATAACTCGGCATGTCTGGGCCGGTCATGAACAGCCCACCCAGCACGAACGCCAGAATGCCGCCTACCCCCAAGGCTCCAAAAGAAGGCAGAAAAACTTCAGCCGCCATCATCAGCATGCCCAGCACCAGCAGCGCCACGCCCGCCCAATTCACAGGCAGCATGTGCAAGCCATACAACCCCAGAAGCAAGCAGATGACGCCAGCCACACCCGGCAGCGCCGCCCCCGGGCTCATCATTTCAAAAAACAGGCCGTAGATACCCAGCATCATAAGAATTACGGCCAATTGCGGGTTGGCTAGAAAGGACAGCAGTTTGATACGCCAGTCTGGCGCAATACGTTCGACCTGAGCGTTCTGAGTGGCAAGCGTGACAGTTCGGCCATCGCTTAGCAGCACTTCATGGCCATCAAGCTGGCTCAACAGTGAGGGCAGGTTCGGCGCAAGATATTCCACCACCCCACTCTTGTGGGCTTCTCCTGCGGAGATGGAACGCGCCTCGCGTACGGCGGCTTCCGCGAAGTCCGGGTCGCGGCCGCGCAGTTCGGCTAAGCTGCGGATGTATGCTGCTGCGTCGTTAGCCGCCTTGGCCGCTAGGGTATCTTGTGTGGACCTATTCTTGTTTTCAGTGGGTTTGCCGTTTTCGCCTTTGTCGGAAGGCTGTTCTCCGCCCCCCGAGCCAGTGCCGATGGCAACCGGCGAAGCCGCCCCCAGGTTGCTGGCTGGCGTCATGGCAGCGATATGGCTGGCATACAGAATGAAAGTCCCAGCACTGGCCGCCCTGGCGCCCCCCGGCGCCACATATACAGCGATGGGCAGCTTGGCCGATAACATGCGGCGAATAATGGCCCGCATGGAAGCATCCAGGCCGCCGGGTGTGTCGAGTTCGATAATAAGAAGTTGGGCCCCCGCCGCTTCGGCATTGGCTATCCCATCGACGATGAAATCGGACGTGGCGGGGCTGATGGCACCTTGCACTTCAAGCACCATAACCGGCCCACTTTCCTGCACACGGGCGGGGCTATGGGCCGGCAACCCGAAAGCCAGCCCCAACCAAAGCAGCCAGAACATCAACGATTTATTCATGTTGGCCCTCCCGCAACGACACGTGCCATGCTCAGAACCAGTATAGACGCTTCAAGCTGCGTTGCAGTAATGAAACGTACTGCCCAAGTGGGCGCACGGAAAGCGCCTCGCCGCTGACTCAGAGACGCTTAAAGGCTTCGAGCAGAACCAGAGCGTGGTTGTGCTTCGGGTCTCGTGCCCCATAAAGCAGCGTAATTCCACGTTCACCGGCTTGATCGGCAACCGCTCTCAGGCGCTCCTGGGCCATAGGCTCCTGAAGTTCCTTGCGGTATTTTTCGTGGAATTCTTCCCAGCGCTCCGGCTGGTGGCCAAACCATTTTCTCAGTTCAGGCGTAGGTGCCAGGTCTTTTTCCCACAAGTCGTAGTGCAGATCTTCCTTACGCACGCCACGCGGCCAAAGGCGATCAACCAGCACCCGCAAACCTTCACCTTTCTGTGGCGGGTCATAGACCCGTCGGATAGAGACTTCCATGGTTCTCTCCCACAATGGCCCCGGGCCCGCGTTCCAGGGCATGGTGTGTACCGTCTGTTACGGACTTGCCCGCTGCTCCAGGCAGATGGGCAGCGGGCGGGCCGGGAATTATGCTTTGCTGGCCGTCATATCCATGGGTACGATCCAACGGTCGTACTCTTCGTCGGTCACATAGCCCAGTTCCAGCGCTGCCGCGCGTAAGGTACTTCCTTCGTTCTGCGCCTTCTTAGCTATGGCTGCTGCCTTGTCATACCCGATGTGCCGGTTCAGAGCAGTCACCAGCATCAAGTTTTTGTCGAGGTTTTCTGCAATGCGCGGCAGATTCGGCTCAATGCCCACCGCGCAATGTTCGTCAAACGCCAAGCAGGCGTCGCCTAACAATTCTATGCTTTCCAGCACATTATGGACCATGACAGGCTTGTAGACATTCAGCTGGAAGTTGCCTTGTGTTCCCGCGAATGCCACAGCCGCATCGTTGCCGAACACCTGCACGCACACCATGGTCAGCGCCTCGCATTGCGTGGGATTGACCTTACCCGGCATGATGGAGGAGCCTGGCTCATTGTCAGGGATATTCAGTTCCCCAATTCCGCAACGCGGGCCACTGGCCAGCCAGCGCACATCGTTGGCCATTTTCATCAGTGCGCCGGCCAGGGTGCGTAAGGCGGCCGACATATTGACCAACGCATCGTGAGCCGAAAGCGCAAAGAACTTGTTATCTGCGGAACGAAATGGTAAGCCTGTAATCTCGGCAATGTGCGCCGCGGCTCGATCGCCAAAGGCCGGATGTGCATTCAGGCCAGTACCCACTGCAGTACCACCGATGGCAAGGTCGTAGATGCCGGGCAATGCCGCATGCACCGCCTGTAAGCCAAAATCGATCTGAGCCACCCAACTGCCAATTTCCTGGCCCAATGTGATGGGCGTGGCATCTTGCAAATGGGTGCGGCCTGTCTTGACGATGTCGTTGTACTGATCGGCCTTGGCGGCCAAGGTGTCGCGCAGGCGGCCCACCGAAGGCAGCAGATGGCGATGCAGTTCGCTCCCGACTGCGATGTGCATGGCGGTGGGGAAGGTATCGTTAGACGACTGCCCGCGATTCACATGATCGTTCGGGTGCACCGGTGTTTTGCTGCCGCGCTGCCCACCAGCCAGCTCAATTGCACGGTTGGAAATGACCTCGTTAACGTTCATATTGGATTGCGTGCCGGATCCTGTCTGGAACACGACCAAGGGGAACTCAGCATCCAACTTGCCTTCCACGACTTCATCGGCCGCTCGGACGATGAGGTCGGCCACATCGCCCGGAATCTGGTCGAGTTCGCGGTTGGCCAGCGCCGCCGCCTTTTTCAAAATACCCAGCGATTTAATCACCGATGACTGCCAACGGAAGCGTTCCACCCCAATGGGGAAGTTCTGGATGGAGCGCTGCGTCTGTGCACCCCAGTAGTGCTCAGCAGGTACGGCGATTTCACCCATGGAATCAGTTTCTATGCGCATGTCTGCCATGTTTTTTCCTTTTCAAGAATATCAGCCCATGCCAGGGCGGCATCCAGCATGCGATTGGCAAAACCCCATTCGTTATCAAACCACAAGAACAAATTAGCAAAACCCTCGCCATTGGTTCGGGTCTGGCTGCCGTCAATAATCACGGAGTTCGGATTGTGGTTGAAATCAATGGACGCATGTGGATGATTGGAATAAGCGATCAAACCCGGCGAACTTTGGCTTAACTGCATTAGCGTTTCGTTCAGCGATGCGGTGCAAACGTCTTGCCCAAGCTTAAGCATGAGGTCGATCGCCGACACGTTCAGTATTGGCACCCTGATGGCCTTAGCCTGCACCTTGCCCTTCAAATTGGGCAGCAACCGCTCTACCCCCTGTGCCAGGCCGGTGGCAACCGGCACAATGGATTGCATGGCCGAACGTGTGCGTCGTAGATCTTTATGATGATAGCCGTCGATCAACGGCTGGTCGTTCATCACGGAATGCAGCGTGGTAAGGAATGCGTGCTCCACACCGTAGAGCGCATCGAGCGCCGCCAGCACCGGCACACTGGCATTGGTGGTGCAGGACGCATTGGAAACGATGGTGGCCTGAGCAGGGATCTCGCCCTGGTTAATGCCGTAGACCACGGTGCAATCCACATCGTCGGCGCTTTCACCAGGGTGAGAGACCAACAAACGCGGGCAACCCGACTGAATAAAGCGCTCGAACTGCGAACGGGTGCCGTAACGCCCCGAGCACTCGAGAACCAAGTCCAGCTCTAGGGCGGCCCAGTCGATTTCTTCAGGCTCACTGCTGTGCATGACTGAGATATCGCGGCCATTCACACGCAGCTTGTCGCCATTTTGCTCCACGATTCCCGGGAAAATCCCGTGAGTGGAATCGAATTGCGACAAATACACCATGGTGGCCAGATCGGATGGCTCGTTAATGGCCACAACATGGATATGGTCGCGCAGCGGTGATTCGTAAATGGCGCGCAAGACGCAGCGCCCAATACGACCGTAACCGTTAATAGCAATACGCAATGGCGAAGTGAAGGCGAAACCGGCGCCTTGAGGTGAAGTCATGTGTTTACAGGAAGAAGAAATCCGGGTGTAAACACATGATACGCCATCAGTACTGGTAGCTGTAATTCAGCTGCAAGATATCCAGCCCCGGGTTGGGTCGCTTGATTCCGGCATTGGAAAAATGCGAATAACGCAGGCTCACACGGCTGTTATTCGTGACATGCATGCCAACACCGATATGGTCGCCAAATTGAAAGGCGGTGCTCATATCTTTATTGGCAAAGCGTGTACGCGAAAACACGGTCGCGCCTATACCCGCTTCAATGTAGTAGCGGTCAGCCCAAGTCCAGCGCAAAAACGGAATGGCACTGAGCTGCCACACACTGCTGGGGGTGCGCGAGCCGTTTGCATGCCAATAGGCAACCCCAAGCTCCCCAACCAGGTCAAGGCGGCTGCCGCCTTCAAAACGGTATTCCCAAACCGAAGGGGATTCCCAAGCCACTTCTGCGCGCTGGTAATTATTGCCAGCGCCCAGCCGCAGCCCAATACTGGACGACTGGTAGAGTTCTTGCGCTGCCAAGGGTGACACTGCGGCTGCCAGGAGAGCAGCTACACCGGCTGCTTTAAGAACTTGACGATAAACTTTGCGGCTCATTATTTACACTTTTTTTACAATTTTTGCCATAAGGGTTAGCGAAACATCACCCACCCGCCTTACAACGAACTTCGAATTTTAACTAGATCTTGCTTGAGATGGGTTGTGTAACAACATCAGGCAGGTAGCGTGCCTGAAATCGACTGTTTCACTCTAGGGTACTGCCCTTGCCCGTTTCCCAGCCTCCACCCAAAGAACGGTACAGCTGGACCAGATTAAGTTGCTCTTGCGCACGATTAACCAGTAAGGACTGTTGGGCATTGAACAAAGTACGTTGTGCATCCAGCACCTGCAAGAAGCTGTCTATGCCGGTTTCATAACGATAAGACGACAACGTATAGGTACGCTGCGCTTCTTCCACAAGATCTTCCTGCGCCTGGAGTTGCTGTACATAGCGACTACGCGCCACCAAGGCGTCAGCCACCTCGCGAAAACCAGCCTGAATAGCCCGCTCGTATTGGGTAATGCGAATATCGCGCCTGACTTCAGCCAAGTCGAGATTAGCCTGGCGGTTGCCGAAGTCGAAAATGGGCAGATCGAGCCGGGGCAAGAAAGACCACGCCCCCGTCCCACTGCTGAACAGGTTGGAAAGGTCGGCGCTGGCCGTACCCGCCGTACCCGTCAAAACAATGCGCGGGAAGAAGGCGGCACGTGCGGCGCCAATACTGCCGTTGGCCGCTCGTATCGTATGCTCTGCCGCACGGATGTCCGGCCGATTCAGCAAAACACTGCTGGGTAGCGCTTCTGGAATGCCCGCCAGCTTGACTACGCTGTTCAAATCTTTAGGCGCGTCGCCCAGTTCAAGCGGCGTAGCGCTACCCGTCAAGAACTGCAAGGCGTTGATATCTTGCTGAACCAAGCGGTCAAACTCTGCCGTACGACTGCGCGCATCGTGCAACGCACCCTTGGCCTGGCTGAGATCCAGTTGAGTAGCCACTCCCACCTCATACTGGCGCTCCACCAACTCGACCGTGCGTTCGCGTGTCGCCTGAGTGTTGCGTGCCAGTTCCAGCAATTGGCTGTCCACAACCCAGCCCAGATAAGCGCTGGCCACTTCCGCCACCAGGCTGATGTGGGCGCTGCGCCGCGCCTCTTCCGTCGCTAGGTAATTTTCCAAAGCTTCAGCGCTCAAGCCACGCAAACGGCCAAAAAAGTCCACTTCGTAGGACGCCATCGCCCCAGCGGCATACTGCCCTGCCGTTGTCGTGCTTCCCGTGGGCGAGAGATCGGCTGGCATGCGTTGGCGCGCACCCTCACCGTAGGCGCCAACCGAAGGCAACAGCGCCGAACGCTGAATGCGATATTGTGAACGCGCCGCCTCCACATTCAACACGGCCTCACGCAAGTCGCGGTTTTCTTCCAGTGCAAGGCTGATCAGGCCCTGCAACTGAGGGTCAATAAACACGTCCCTCCAGCCCTGCAGCGTCGGTGCTTGCACACCTGTCGCGAGCGACTCTCCCGCCGGCGCCCCTACCTGTTCGGGCACGGGCATAACGGGCTGCTCGTATTTGGGCGTCAAAGAGCAGCCTGCTAAGACGGCCAGCATGCAGGCCAGCATGAGTGGCCGGGCTTTAAAAGGCGTTGCGCTAAAGCGGCCCGTCAGACCTGATTGGATTGCAACCTTCATGGGGACACGGCCTCCGTTTCCTGTTTCCCGACTTTATCAGCCGGATTCTTACGTTTGAATAGGCTGCTGACCACCACGTAGAACAGTGGCACGAAATACACAGCCAGCACGGTTGCGGCAATCATGCCGCCGATCACTCCGGTACCAACGGCCTGACTGCTGCCAGAGCTTGCGCCCGTCGCAATCGCCAGCGGCACCACGCCAAGAATAAAAGCCAAAGAGGTCATGATGATGGGGCGGAACCTCAGGCGGGCGGCGTGAATAGCAGCCTCTACCAGGTTCATACCCTCTTTCTGGTTCAGGTCGCGGGCAAATTCGACAATCAGAATAGCGTTCTTGGCCGCCAGACCCGCCGTGGCCAGCAATCCGATCTGAAAGAACACATCGTTGCCCAACCCCCGCATCAGCACAGCCGCCGTCGCTCCCAAAACGCCAAGCGGAATCACCAGCATGACCGAGGCCGGGATCGACCAGCTTTCATACAGTGCCGCCAGACACAGGAAAATCACGATAACCGAAAGCAGATACAGCATGGGCGCCTGGTTGCCGGTGGCCCGTTCTTCATACGAAAGGCCGGCCCACTCTACCGCAAAGCCTTGCGGCAGCCTGGTAGCAATTTCCTCCACGGCAGCCATGGCATCACCCGAGCTATATCCGGGAGCCGGTTCACCCAGAATCTGCACTGCGGGTAAACCATTGAAGCGATCCAGGCGAGGCGAACCCACTACCCAGGTACCGGTCGCAAAGGCGGAGAAAGGCACCATTTCACCGTCTGCGTTGCGTACATACCAGCGATTAAAGTCTTCCGGTGTGACACGCGATGCAGCTTCGCCCTGCACATACACCTTCTTGACCCGGTTGCCATCCAGGAAGTCATTAACATAGGCCGACCCCCAGGCTGCCGACATGGTGGCATTCACATCCGCCAAAGACAGCCCCATGGCACGCACCCGCTCATCGTCGATGAGAATCTGGTATTGGGGTTCATCATTCATGCCGTTAGGCCGCACCGCTATCAATGCCGGATGCTGCGAGGCTTCGTAGAGGAACTGGTTGCGCGCGTCCATCAAGGCTTCATGGCCCAGACCGCCCCGGTCTTGCAAGTAGAAGTCAAAGCCTGTGGCGTTACCCAGCTCCATAATGGCCGGTGGCGCGAAAGCAATCACAATCGCATCGCGATATTGCGAGAACGCAGCATTGGCACGGGCCACTACAGAGAAAACGTCCTGCCCTTCCCCTGTGCGCTCTTCCCAGGGCTTCATCTGGATAAACAGCGCACCTGAGCTCTGGCCGCGACCGGCAAAGTTAAAGCCGTTTACCGACATCATGCCTTCGACGCTGTCGCCTTCCACGGTCAGCAGATGTTCGGTAATGCGCTCAAGCACCACTTCGGTCTGCTGGCTGCTCGAGTTTTCCGGCATCTGGACCTGAACCACAAAGCTCCCTTGATCTTCATCTGGCAGAAAGGAGGTTGGGATTTTCTGGAACATCCAGCCCGCCGCCGCCACGATCAGCAGATAGACCAGCATAAAGGCGCCCTTGCGTTTCAGCACCTGGCTGACACCACGCTCGAACTTACGCGTACCAGAATCGAATCGACGATTAAACCAGCCGAAGAAGCCGCGTTTAGCCTGATGCCCTTTAGAGACAGGCTTGAGCATGGTCGCGCAAAGCGCCGGCGTAAAGATCAGTGCCACAAACACGGACAGTGTCATGGCAACCACAATCGTGATGGAGAACTGGCGATAAATGACACCAGCCGAACCGCCAAAGAAGGCCATGGGTACAAACACGGCCGACAACACCAGCCCGATACCCACCAAAGCGCCTTGCAATTGCCCCATCGATTTAATGGTCGCTTCCTTGGGCCCCAGGCCCTCTTCCACCATGACGCGCTCAACGTTCTCCACCACCACGATGGCGTCATCCACCAGCATGCCAATGGCCAGCACCAAGCCGAACATCGTAAGAATGTTCAAGTTAAAGCCTGCCCATGCCATCACGCCGAAGGTGCCCAACACCACGACCGGCACGGCCAGTGCGGGAATCAGCGTTGCCCGGATATTCTGCAGGAACAGATACATGACCAGCGTCACCAGGATAATGGCTTCGATCAAGGTCATGGCCACGCTTTCCATGGACGCACTCACGACGGGCGAGGTGTCATAGGGGTAGACAACGCTTACGCCGTCCGGCAAGAAGGGCTCCTGTTCCTTCAATACTTCTTTCACCCGCTCCACGGTATCGAGCACATTGGCGCCGGTAGCCAGGCGCAGCGCCAAGCCCGCAGCAGGCATATTGTTGTACTTGCCGGAAATCGCAAAATTCTCAGCATCCAGAGCAACATCCGCTACGTGATGAATGCGCACCTGTGAACCATCACGGTTCACCTTGAGCAGGATATTCTCGAACTCCTCCACCGTTTGATAACGGGTTTTCCCGTTCACGGTGGCAGAAAGAACAGCACCTTCCACGGAAGGCCTGCCGCCCAACTGGCCAGCAGATACTTGGACGTTCTGTTCCTGAATCGCAGCAATTACGTCGCTTGGCGTCAGCGCATAATTATTCAGCTTGGCAGGGTCCAGCCAGATCCGCATCGCATTTTGCGAGCCAAAGGCCAGAAAATCGCCCACTCCAGGCGTGCGAACAATCGTATCCTGCAAGTTAGATACCAGATAGTCGCCCAACGCATAGCTGCTCATGCTGCCGTCTTCCGACACCAGAGCGCCAATCAACATAAAGTTGATTTGGTACTTCGCCACGCGCATCCCTTGAGCTTGAACTTCCTGTGGCAACAAAGGGGTGGCCAATTGCAGCTTGTTCTGCACCTGAACCTGCGCAATATCAGGGTCTGTCCCCTGCTCGAAGGTGATCACCATCACCATGCTGCCGTCGGCATTACTTTGCGTCTGGATATACCGCATGCCGTCCAGGCCGTTCATCTGCTGCTCAATCACCTGAGCAACTGTATCTTGCACAGTTTCTGCAGAAGCGCCCGGATAGGCGGCAATAATGGCTACAGCGGGTGGCGAAACGTTAGGGTATTGGCTGACCGGTAAAGAGAAAAGCGCCAGCGTTCCGGCCAGCATGGTGGCAATAGCCAGAACCCAAGCGAAAATTGGCCTATTGATAAAGAAGTTTGACATGGTTCGCTATCCCCTGATTTATGGGTTCTGAGCCGCGTCGGCCACAGTTTCATCAGCGGATGATTGTTGCGGGGCGACTTCCACCTTGGCCCCGGGGCGTACTTTCTGGCGGCCTTCCACCACCACGCGGTCGCCGTCCTGCAAGCCCTCGGTAATAACCCACTTATCGCCAACCATGCGCGTATTCACCACGCGCCGCGCTTCGATATGGTTGTCTGCATCCACCACGTAGACCGTCGACTTTTCATTACCCAGCATCAGCGCCTGGTTTGGCAAGAGATACACACCGTCCAAGGTGCCGCTTTCCACTTCTGCATGGACAAACATGCCCGGCAGCAGCTTGCGATCAGGGTTAGGGAGCTGGGCGCGCAGCGTTACGCTGCCTGTACTGGGAGACACCTCGACTTCAGAAAACTGTAAAGCCCCTTCGTGCTCGTAGATGGAGCCGTCTTCCAGACGCAATTTCACCGGCGCATTGCCCTCGGCATTGCTTTGAATACGCCCTTCCTCTAAGGCACGACGCAGGCGCATCATTTCAACCGAAGACTGTGTCATGTCGACATAAATCGGGTCGAGCTGCTGCACAGTTGCCATGGCATTGGGCTGGCCGTTAATGACTAGGGCCCCTTCCGATACCGCCGAGCGGCCAATTCGGCCAGAAATAGGCGACAACACTTTGGTGTATTCAAGGTTGATGCGCGCAATCTCGACATCCGCCTGCGCTTGCTGATAAGCCGCCTGCGCATCATCGTGCGCCTGCCGGCTGACAGCGTTCACCTTCGCAAGTTCTGAATAACGCTTGGCCTGCAATTGGGCCGTGCTCAAATTTGCCGTAGCCTTTTTATAGGCCGCCTGATAAGAGGCATCATCAATCTGATAGAGCTGTTCACCCGCTTCGACCTCGGAGCCTTCCTTGAATAAGCGTTTTTCAACAATGCCGTTCACCTGAGGCCGGACTTCGGCCACACGAAACGCGGTCGTGCGACCAGGCAGCTCATCCACAACACTGACGGATGTCGCCTGCATCTCCTGAACAATGACTTGAGGCGTAGCCGCCTGTGGCGGTGGCATTTCAGATTTCTGCCCGCAGGCGGTCAGAGCCAGCATCGCTGTGGCGGCGGCCAGCACATTCCGACGCGACAGCGTGCCCTTGCGTTGGACGTTGTTCTTCACGTTTACCTCGTTATTTGGATTCTGGAGCCGGTAGACCTTGCGAACGCAAGGTTACGGAATGTACCGTAGAGTGGACACCTGTACCGGAAAAGACGACACTATACCATTTAGCGGTTTAATTAACCACTAAACGGTACACTTAATGTGTTGAGGTTATGGAAGTATGATGAGCACACACGGAGGGAGTTAAGTTGGAAAAAGACGAAACGATTCATGCGGATCAGCGCGGGGGCGTACAGGTTGTTTCGCGCACCGCCGCCATCATGCGTGCCCTGAGTGCTCACCCCGGGGGCTTAAGCCTGACAGCCATAGCCAATGAAGTAGATTTGCCCCGCTCCACGGTACAGCGCCTGGTCACCGCCCTCGAAGTTGAAGGGTTGGTCGATGCAAAAGGGCCTAATGGAGGCACTCGCCTGGGCCCGGCCGTGTCCTCTTTGGTGGCCACCGCCCATGCAGACATGGTGGTGTTCGGGCGACATCAGCTGAAGATGCTGCTGGATGCCGTCAATGAAACTTGCAGCATCATTACAGCGGTAAATGCCAAAAGCATGGTGCTGGAAACCATGACAGCCGAGCACCCGTTGCGGGTGGTGCTTTGCCAGGGAAGCCAGTCGCCGCTGTATACATCAGCGGGCGGCAAAGCCTTACTGTCTGCCTATAGTGCAGACCTCATTGAACGCCTGTTCCAGCCTGAACTTGAACCGTATACCGACTCCACCTTGCGCACTCGTCAGGCGCTCCAAGACGAGTTAGCGGCAACGCGTGAACGCGGGTTTGCGGTGTCTCGCAACGAGTTTATTCAGGGTATGAGCTCAATGGCGACGGTGGTGAATACCAATATGGGGGTGTACGCCTTTGAAGTCACCCTTCCAGATGCCCGCTTCGATGCGCGGGCGACGGCGATTCAAACCGCTATGCTGGCTCATAAGGAAAGGGTTGTGGCCGAAGCCATTGGCTTTGAAGAAGACAAGCAGGCCGGTTCATTGGGCCTGCCGCCCTCCTCTTAAGCGTGCGCCCGCCCCGACAGCCACAACAACATACTGTCGCGTGCGCGTTCGCACACCAGTTCAGCAGCATTGCCGCAAGCCTGCTCTAGTGTCATTGGCCCTGACACTACGCTGAATGCCGCCGTCACACCAACCTCATACAAGGCTTCGTACCCTGCACCCAGCGAGCCGGCTAAAGCTATCACCGCAGCACCATGCCGTTTAGCATAACGTGCCACTCCAGCCGGTGTTTTCCCCAGCAGAGTTTGGCGATCCATCCGCCCTTCTCCGGTGAATACGAGATCCGCTCCTTGCAAGGCTTGGTCGAGGCCCGCCAGCCCCGCAATCAACTCGACTCCCGGACGAAACTCCGCCTGGAAGAAGCTCTTAATGACAAACCCCAACCCGCCGGCCGAACCCGTGCCAGGCAGATGAGAGACATCGTGGCCGGTCAACGCATGACAGACTGACGCGAAATGCGCCAATGCCGTATCGAGAAGCACGACATCGGCTGCCGAAGCCCCTTTCTGCGGCCCAAAGATGGCCGCCGCGCCCCGCTCGCCACAAAGGGGGTTGTCCACATCGACGGCAATCTCGAACTGAGTATCAGCAAGCCGTGGGTCGAGCTGAGACACATCGATCCGCGCAAGGTGCTGCAAGGCGGCGCCGCCCCGGCCAAGCTCTGTGCCTTGGCTGTCCTGCAGTTGTCCGCCCAGCGCCTGAAACAGCCCCGCTCCGCCATCCGTGGTGGCGCTGCCTCCCAGCCCCAGCACAATGCGCCGGGCTCCGGCGTCTAGTGCTTCGCGTACCAATTGGCCTACGCCATATGTCGTGGCCGATAAAGGTTGCCGCTGCGCAAGCGGTATACGCTCCAGCCCCGCTGCTTCAGCCATTTCAATGAAGGCGGTTGCTCCACCCAGCCAACCCCAAGCGGCCTCGCAAGGCGAACCATTCGCATCTTGCACTAGGGCATGACGCCTTTGACCGCCGGTGGCTGCCAGCACCGCATCCAGCGAGCCTTCTCCGCCATCAGCCATCGGCACGCAAAGCACCTCGGCCTGCGGGGCGGCCATGCGCACGCCTTGCGCCATGGCCTCGGCCACTTCAACTGCCGACAGGCTTTCCTTGTAGGAATCCGGGGCAACAACAACACGCAACTGCCGATTGCCTGCTTGCATCAACGCGACTCCCCACTCACCTTCGCACTAAGCCCCCCGCTGCCGACCAAGGCGTTGCGCGGCTCGCCTTTAACAAACGCTTCAACGTTGTCGATAAGTTGATCGGCCACCGCTTGAATGGCTTCTTGGCTGGCCCAAGCCACATGCGGGGTAAGGATGAAATTAGGCAGATCCAATAACTGCATAAGGGGATGGTCGGCTGCCGGAGGCTCGGGCACTGTGACATCTAGACCTGCCCCACTTAACTGGCCACTACGCAAGGCCTCGGCCAGCGCATGGTCGTCAATCAGTGCCCCTCGCGACGTATTGATCAGCATGGGCTTACGCGCCATGGCCGAAAATTCAGCATGACTTAACAAATGATGAGTCTGTTCGTTCAGCGGGCAATGCAGGCTGATCACATCGCTTTCAGCCAGTACGGTTTCGAAAGGCGTATAAAGGGCTCCCATATCCGTACGGCCTTTATGGGCGGCGAATAACACCCGCATGCCCAGAGCGCGGCCTATCTGCGCGACCGCCTGCCCCAATGAGCCCGCACCGATCACCCCTAAAGTGGAACCGGCCAGATCGCGTATGGGGTAATCAAAGTAGCAGAACTGGTTGGCCTCTTGCCAGCGGCCACTTTTCACGGATTGGTGATACGCCACAATGCTGCGTCGCAAGGCGAAAATCAAGGCAAACACGTGTTCGGGGACAGTCTTCACCGCATACCCACGAATATTAGAAACCACGATACCCCGTTCACGGCATGTGACAAGATCAATGTTGTCGCTTCCTGTTGCCGCCAGAGCAATCATGCGCAGCCGAGGCGCGGCGGCAATTTCTTCTGCACCAAGCCTGACCTTGTTCACCAGCACAATGTCGGCGTCCGCGATGCGTTCCTTCACCTGCTCAGGTCGGGTACGGCCATGCAGTTCAAGCACATGCGGAAACGCCGGCGCTCGCAAGACTGTCTGAGGTGAAATCGTTTCACGATCCAGAAACACCACTTTCAGGGGGGTTGATGCCATGTCTTCCTCTTTTTTTATCGTGTAATAGCGGGCGTCTGCGGGTTTCGAGCAGCCCCTCATTGGCGAGAATGCCTGACGTATACCGTTGCAGCCCGGGCAATCCTATATAGTAATGACTTTCGCTGCTTGCTCATATGTGTCTTGCCATATGGGCGGCTGCCTTTCCTCCAGCCTATGGAAATCTTATTGATGAGCCGAGAAAGCCTGCCTCCCGTCTACCCCTTGACTGACTTTTTCCGCAACCCTGACCGTGGTTTTTTCCGTCTCTCCGACGATGGCCGCTGGCTAGCATTCATGGAGCCGGTTTCTTTTGATGACGGCCCCGCCCGTATGAACATCTTCGTTCAAGAACTGGATGGAAGCACCCCCATAGGAGAAGCACGCTGCCTCACCCGCGAAACAGAAAGGGACATCGCCGAGTACTACTGGAAGGGCTCAGATATTCTGTTGTATGCCAAAGATTTCCAGGGCGATGAAAACTTCCATGTGGTGGCGGTAGACCTGAACGACGGGAAAGTGTCCGACCTCACCCCTTACCCTGAAACGCGTGCTGGGATTGCGGACGAGCTCTACGATGACCCCGACCATATCTTGATCGCCCACAACCACCGCGAACCGCAATCCTTTGACGTGTATCGGGTAAATGTGCGTACCGGTGAAGAAACTCTGGTCGCTGAAAACCCGGGCAACATCATTGCCTGGCACACTGACCACCATGGCTTATTACGCGCCGCCACAGCCAGTGATGGCCTGGAAACCACCCTGCTCTACCGTGAGTCTGAAAGCGAAGATTTTCGCGCACTCATCACCACAGATTTCCGTAGTTCCGTCAGCCCCGAGCTTTTCACCTTCGATAACCGCTGCCTGTATGCCCTGAGCAACCGAGGCCGCGATTGCCTGGCGCTGGTCATCATCGCCCCGGACAAACCAGACGAAGAGCAGGTGATTTTCGAAGCAGACGGAGTGGACCTGGACGGCGTCGGCTATTCCCGCCTGCGGCATGTGCTTACCGCAGCCGTCTACCAGACCGACCGCGTCAAGTATCACTTTTTTGACCAACAAGCCGCCGAGCGCCACTTGCGTGTTTCGGAAAGCTTGCCCGGCTATGAAATCGCCCTGCAAAGCAGCACACGCGACGAACGCAAATACATTGTGGCGGCCTATAACGACCGCACACCCGGCAGCCGATATATATACGATGAAGATACAGGCAGCCTGACCAAACTAGCCGACATCAACCCAGCCTTACCCGAAAGCGACATGGCAGAGGTCAAGCCTATTCAGTACACCGCGCGCGACGGGCTGGTCATTCATGGCTACCTCACCCTTCCCAAAGGCCGTGAGCCTCGCAACCTGCCATGCGTCGTTAACCCGCACGGCGGCCCCTGGGCGCGTGATAGTTGGGGGTTTAACCCCGAAGCTCAGTTTCTGGCCAACCGTGGGTATTGCGTGTTGCAGATGAACTTTCGCGGCTCCACCGGCTACGGGCGCAAATTTTGGGAAGCCAGCTTCGGCCAATGGGGTTTGGCCATGCAGGACGACATCACCGACGGCGTGCAATGGCTGATTGAACAAGGGATTGCCGACCGCAACCGCATTGCCATCTATGGCGGCAGCTATGGTGGCTACGCCGTTTTGTCGGGCATCACTCGCACACCGGAACTCTACGCGGCGGCGGTGGATTTCGTCGGCGTGTCCAACCTCCTGACTTTCCTGAATACGATTCCCCCCTATTGGAAGCCCTTGCTGGAAAAAATGTACAGCATGGTCGGCCACCCGGAAAAAGACCGAGAACGCCTGGAAGCCACTTCACCAGCGCTTAATGCCGGGAATATCCGTACCCCGCTATTTATCGCCCAAGGCGCCAACGACCCGCGTGTTAACAAAGACGAAAGCGACCAAATGGTGGCGGCCTTGCGCTCACGCGGAGTCGAGGTGGAATATATGGTCAAAGATAACGAAGGCCATGGTTTTCATAACGACGAGAACAAGTTCGAGTTTTATGAACATATGGAAGCGTTTCTCAGCCAGCATCTGGCAAGTGTCGAATAAATAAAGTGAAAAAGGAGCATTACTATGAAGCTTTATTACATGGCGGGCGCCTGCCCACTGGCCACCCACATTGTTCTGGAATGGGTCGGCCAGCCCTATGAAGCCCAGGCTGTATCCCGCGACAAACTTAAGGAGCCCGAATTTCTGGCGCTAAACCCGGTGGGTTCCGTACCTGTCCTGACAGACGGCGACTTGGTCTTAACGCAAAGCTCCGCCATTTTGGAATATGTGGCCGAAAAATACCCGGAAGCGGGTCTGATGCCGCAGGACATCAAAGGGCGCGCAGACACCCGCCGCTGGCTGGCTTTTGTGAATGCTGACCTGCATAAATCGTTCAGCCTGGTTTTTGGTAAGGCTGCTTATACCAGCGATGCAGCTTGCCAAGAACAACTTGTGGCCGGCGGTAAGGCCCAAGCCATGCGACTGTTTGGCATTGTCGATAAGCAACTTGAAGGCAAAGAGTGGGTCACCGGAACGCGTTCCATCGTCGACCCCTATCTCTATACTGTCATGCGCTGGGCGCTCGCCGTAAAAATGGATCTGTCAGGCTTCAGCAACCTGATGGCCTTTTTCAACCGCATGAATGTCGACGCCGGGGTGCAAGCAGCCGTTGCTGCGGAAGGGCTGCAATAAGCCAAACCCTTGCTCAGTGAAGAACCGGCGAGGTGCAACAGCTAAAGCTTATCTCCTCCAGTATGCCCTCGCCGCTCTTCGCTAACTCAGGCTTGAAACCGTGCCTCGGCACAGTTTCAAGCCTGTTTCATTTAGACCCCAAGCTACCCAAAGGTGGAGGAACTTACGGAAGAAGAGCCAGCGCTTCGGGCAGATTCATTGTGGACTCAAGCGCCCAGATAGGCCTTACGAACCTCGTCGTTAATCAGCAGATTGGGGCCTGTATCGGCCAACACCACTTTGCCGGTTTCCAGAACATAACCCCGGTCGGCCACCTGCAACGCCTTGTGGGCGTTTTGCTCAACCAGGAAAACCGTGACGCCTTGTTCGCGAATGGTCTGGATAATTTCAAAAATCTGGGCAATGATGAGCGGCGCCAGACCCAGCGTGGGTTCATCCAGAAGCAGCAAAGTAGGCCGGCTCATCAGCGCCCGGCCAATGGCCAGCATCTGCTGTTCGCCGCCGGACATGGTGCCGGAACGCTGCGACGCCCGCTCTCTCAGGCGTGGGAACAGGTCATAGACGCGGTCCAGCCCCTCCTCGATTTCGGTTTTCTTCAGGAAAAAACCGCCCATCTTGAGATTTTCAGTGACGGTGAGATCCGGAAACACCCGCCGTCCCTCAGGAGAAATGGCTATGCCCTTCTGCATGATGAGATGGGTAGAGGCATGAGTAATGTCTTCACCCTGGAAGGTAACCGTGCCACTACGCGCCCGCGGCGACCCGCAGACTGTCATAAGCATGGTGGTCTTGCCTGCACCGTTGGCACCGATCAACGTGACGATTTCCCCTTGGTTGACCTCCACCGACACATCGTTAAGCGCCTGGATGGCACCGTAAAAGGTATTCACATTTTGCAGCTTGAGCACTACTCTTCCCCCAGGTATGCCTTAATGACACGAGGATCGGACTGGACTTCTTCAGGAATGCCTGTCGTGATGGGTTTACCGTGTTCCATGACCATGATGCGATCCGAAACCCCCATCACCAGGCTCATATCGTGCTCAATTAAAAGCACAGCCACCCCGAACTCCCGCCGCAATTGGTCGATAAGTAACTGCAGATCACGTTTTTCCTGAGGGTTCAGGCCCGCAGCGGGCTCATCCAACATGAGCAGGCGCGGCTTGGTAATCATGCAGCGGGCAATTTCCAGGCGCCGCTGGTGGCCGTAAGCCAAGTTGCCCGCTTCACGATTCGCGTATTCACGTATATCCATGAAGTCGAGCCATTTGGCGGCGTTCTCCAGTGCCTCTTCTTCTGAATGACGGAAGCCCGGCGTCTTGAGCAGACCCGAAAACAAGTTGGTATTGATGTGCTGGTGCTGGGCAACCAACAAGTTTTCCAGAACAGTCAGGCTTTTGAATAGCCTCACGTTTTGGAAGGTGCGCACCAAGCCCTCGCGTGCCACCTTGTGGCTGGGCATGCCATGAATCGGCTTGCCATCCATGATGATGACGCCGCTGGTGGGTTTGTAAAACCCGCCCACGCAGTTGAACACCGTGGTTTTACCTGCACCGTTAGGGCCAATGATGGCGAAAACCTCATCGCTTTTCACATCGAATGCCACGCCGTCAACCGCCAGCAGGCCGCCAAAGCGCATGTTGAGATCAGATACTTGCAGCAGAACCTTGCTCATTTCTTCAGCTCCACCTGGGGACGTTTCATGGGCAGAAGGCCTTGCGGACGCCACATCATCATCAACACCATTACCAGGCCAAAAATCATCATCCGGTATTCAGCAAATTCTCGCGCCACCTCCGGCAGAACGGTGAGAATAATGGCCGCAAGAATCACCCCCACCTGTGAGCCCATGCCGCCCAACACCACAATGGCGAGAATCAGCGCAGACTCCAAGAAGGTGAAAGATTCTGGGTTAACCAGCCCCTGGCGTGCGGCAAAGAATGCCCCGCCAAACCCGGCGAAAACCGCCCCCATGGTAAAGGCCGACAATTTGATATTGGTTGGATTCAACCCCAAAGAACGGCAGGCGATTTCATCTTCACGCAAGGCCTCCCAGGCGCGGCCGATTGGCATGCGAATTACCCGGTTAGATACAAACAGGGTGATCAAGGCAAGCACCAAGGCCATGAGATACAAATAGATGATCACATCCATGTTATCGAACTGCCACCCCATGAAATCGTGGAAGGTGGTCTCGCCTTCGGCGGCGCGCCGCGTCATGGGCATGCCAAACACGGTGGGCTTGGGAATACCCGATATGCCGTCCGGGCCACCGGTGAATTCATACAGGTTGATCAGCAACAGCCGGATAATTTCGCCGAAACCGAGCGTCACGATGGCCAGGTAGTCGCCCCGCAGCCGCAGAACGGGAAAACCCAACAGGTAACCAAAAATGCCGGCCATGATGCCGGCCATGGGCAATGAGCTCCAGAAGCCCCAATCGGCCCAGTGATACAGCAACGCATAGGTATAGGCACCCACGGCGTAAAAACCTACGAAGCCAAGGTCGAGCAGGCCCGCAAAGCCCACCACGATATTCAGGCCCAGGCCCAGCATCACATAGATAAGCACCAGGGTGGCGATATCGACTTCCGCCCGACCCATGAAAAAGGGCCAGATCAAAGCGATAGCGATGAGCAGCATGATGGAGCCGCGTCGCGCCTTGTCGTTAAGCACCGGCATGCGCACTTTACTGGTGCGCGAGCCAAGCAACTTCGCAAAGGTGGGGCGAACAAAGGCCTGAAACAGAAATACGATACCCATGCCGATCAGCACGAGGTCCCACTGCGGCTCGATATGACTCTGCATACCGCTGCGCACAATCTGCAGCCCATACACCGGGGTAATAATGACCCCGGCCATCAAGGCCGCGATAAAGGCATTCTTGATATTGCTAACCATTACACTTTTTCCACTTCTGGTTTACCGAGAAGCCCCGTTGGACGGAACAGCAGGATGAAGACCAACAAGCTGAAGGCTACGATGTCCTTGTATTGCGAGGAGATATAGGCGGCGGCGAAAGTTTCAGCCAGCCCCAGCAACACCCCGCCAAGCATGGCGCCCGGTATGCTGCCGATCCCTCCCAGCACCGCTGCGGTAAACGCTTTGATCCCTGCCAGAAAACCAATAAAGGGGTTGAGCTTGCCAATGGCCAGCGCAATCAACACCCCGCCCACAGCCGCCAGCATGGCGCCGATGACAAAGGTGAAGGAGATGATTTTATTGGTGTCGATACCCAGAAGATTCGCCATCCGCAAATCTTGTGAGCAGGCACGGGATGCGCGGCCCAGACGAGAATGCTTGATATACAAATGCAGCATAATCATCAGCACCACGGTGACCAGGATAATCATGATGCGCGAATAGGGTGCGGTAATGGTGTAGTCGCCGATATTGACCTGCAAAGCCCCGGTGACCAGCGCAGGCACGGCTTGGTCGCGCGCGCCTTGGCCGACAGCCACCCAGTTCTGCAAAAAGATGGACATACCGATGGCGGAAATCAGAGGCACCAGGCGTGGACTGCCACGCAAGGGCGAATAAGCCACTTTTTCTACCGTATAACCATAAACGGCAGTGACCAGAACGGCCACAATCAACATGATGAGGATGATGACGGCGATTGGCAGCCCACTGCCCACGCCGATGACGGACAACGTCACCAGCCCCACATAAGCGCCGATCATGTAGATCTCGCCATGCGCGAAGTTGATCATGCCAATGATGCCATAGACCATTGTGTAGCCAATGGCGATCAGCGCATAAATGGCGCCAAGCGACAGCCCGTTAAAGAGCTGCTGCAATAGTTGGGGTATGAATTCGGACATAAAACAGGATTCCTACTACGTCGGCCCGCCGGTGTGCGGCCGACCAGGAAAAAGAAAGGCCCCAGCCGGGTCGCCGGCTGGAGCTTTATTTACAACAGTTTAGTTTTCCAGCTGGTTCATGTTGCCTTTGTCGTCCACTTTGTAAACGGCAAACTCAAACTCTTTGAGGTCGCCCTTTTCATCGTATTCGACCTTGCCGATGGCAGTGTTGAAACTGGCTTTATGCATGTGATCGGCGACCTTGTCTGGGTCTTCGCCCACTGCATTGATGCTGTCGACCAGAATCTGTACCGCAGCGTAGGCCGGCATAGTAAAGGCACCGTTAGGGCTGCGATTATAAGTCTTGAAGTTCTCGAGAATCTTCTCGTTACCTTCGAGCTTGGTGAAGTCGGCAGGCAGCGTCACCAGCAGGCCTTCTGAAGCAGGGCCGGCAATAGCGATGAGGTCAGCGTTAGCCACACCTTCAGGGCCCATGAACTGGGTGTTCAAGCCTTGCTCGCGTGCCTGACGCAACAGCAGGCCAAGTTCGGCATGGTAGCCGCCGAAATAGATCAGGCCTGGGTCCATGGACTTCAGCTTGGTGATGACTGCGGAATAATCGCTGTCGCCCACGTTAATGCCTTCGTACATGATCACTTCAATGCCTTCTTTGCCAAGGCTGTCACGCACCTGGCTGGCCAGGCCGCTGCCGTAGGTCTGCTTGTCGTGCAAAATGGCGACGTTCTTGGGCTTGAGGGTGGAAGCGATATAGCGTGCCGCAAACGGGCCTTGCTGGTCGTCCCGCCCGATGGTGCGGAAGAAGTAATGCGGCTTAATGGTGTCGGTCACCAGCGGCGAGGTCGCTCCCGGTGTAATGGCCACAATACCTTCGTTCTCGTAGACGTTAACGGCAGGTACGGTTGTGCCTGAGCAGGCATGGGCGACGGCGAACTTCGCACCGGAGTTCACAACGCGGTTGGCGGCAGGCACGGCCTGCTTCGGCTCGCAGCCGTCGTCGATCAGCAGGGGCTCAAGCTTTTTTCCATTCACGCCGCCTGCAGCGTTAAAAGTGTCGATAGCGGTCAGTGCGCCCGCTTGAATCTGGTCACCGTATTGGGTAGCGGGGCCTGTCATAGGCTGTGGAATGCCGATTTTGATGGTTTCAGCATAGACACTGCCCGAGAATGCTAAGGCGCCAAGGGCGAGGGCAAGGGGTTTCACTCTGATAAAAGACTTCATACCTGCGGGTCTCCAATTGATCGCCAAAGCGACTTGTCACGTTCTGATTAAAATGGTTACTGCAACGCATTTGTGATCGTTGCCGCCCGCATATTCTCCGGGCAGCACAGGTAAGCTGTCACTACGGGTATGCCCTAGGAGTGTGCTTTAGCTCTCAAGAAAAATCGCGCGATAGCTCTTCCGCACGCTTCGCGGCGGCCAACATGGCGTTGCGCACCGTGCCGGAAAAATCGTTCTGATTCAACACATCCAGCGCCGCTGCGGTAGTGCCGCCCTTGGACGTCACCCGTTCGCGCAACGTGGCAAGATCTTCGTGCGAAAGCCCGGCCAACTGAGTGGCACCGCTGACCGTGGCCAATGCCAGCCGGCGAGCCTGGGCGGCATCCATGCCTTGTTCCACCGCGGCGGAAATCATCGCTTCGAGGAACAGAAACACATAGGCCGGCCCACTGCCGGACAGCGACGTCACCACATCAATCGCGTGGTCGTCGTCCACCCACACCACTTCGCCTACGGCTTTGAAAAGCATCTGCACTTGAGCGCGCTCCGCTTCGCTCACCCCACTGCCCGCCATCAGGCCGGTTGCGCCGGCGGCAATCAGTGCGGGGGTGTTGGGCATGCTGCGAACCAGCCGTGTCCAAGGTTGTTCAGGGCAGCCCAACCAGGCCCCCAGCGCTTGCGCTGAAATACCGGCCGCTATGCTGACAACCAGCGTATCGGGTTGCAGGTAGGGCCGCAGGCCCGCCACCGTTTCTTTCATGAATTGCGGCTTAACAGCCAGCACCCAGATGCGCTGGCTGGCCAATGTATCGTCAGGCCCGGTTGCGGTAGAACATCCCTGCTGTGCCCAACTTTGCAAGGCCTCCGGATTGATGTCGATGACATGAACATCGTGCGCGCCACAACGTTTACCGATAAGCCCGGCGCCCAGGGCAGAAGCCATATTGCCTCCGCCAATGAATGCAATGGTGATTTCTTGGTTCATGGCGCCATTGTACGGTTTGGAAACTTCCAGCGCATCGTTTTAGATTGATCCGCCGCCTATTCATTGACGCGGTTTTCATTGACGCATTTTCACGAATGTGGCTACATTGGGGCGCCTGTAGCGCATTTACCGCGTCTGGTCACGTCCTTGTCAAGAACATTCCATAGACTGCACCCACTTCAATCGACGCAGTTTTACTTTGAATGGTCATGATGTTTTTTCAGGAGAGCTCCCTATGAAAGTCAAGTTCCTCGCCCTTTCCTTCAGCGGCCTGATCGCCGCTCTGGGAAGCGCCTACGCCGCAACGGAAATCACTTTCTGGCACTCAATGGAAGGCGCATTGGGCGATCGGGTTAACGAACTGGTGACAGGCTTTAACGAAAGCCAGAGCGACTACACCGTGAACGCCATCTACAAGGGCGCTTACGGCGAATCCATGAATGCCGGCATTGCGGCCTTCAGAGCCAGCAACGCGCCCGATATTCTGCAAGTATTCGAGGTCGGAACGGCGACCATGATGTACGCCAAAGGCGCAGTCAAACCCATACAAGAAATGTCTGAGGAAGTGGGCGACCCCATCAACCCGGCTGACTTTCTCGGTGCAGTGGCAAGCTACTACTCATCATCGGAAGGCAAGCTGATTTCCATGCCTTTCAATAGCTCGACGCCGGTTCTCTACTACAACAAGGACGCCTTTGAAAAAGCCGGCCTTGACCCAGAAAACCCGCCAAAAACCTGGCAGGATGTTGCGGAAGCGGGCAAAAAGCTGCGTGAATCGGGCCTGGAATGCGGCTACACCACCGGCTGGCCTTCCTGGATTCAACTGGAAACATTCGCGGCATGGCATAACGTGCCTTACGCTACCCAGAACAATGGCTTTGACGGCCTGGATGCGCGCCTGAATATGGACGCCCCTGCCTTTGTTAAGCACTTTGACTTCCTGGCTCAGATGGCCAAAGACGGCACCTTTACCTATGGTGGCCGCGGCGACGCACCCAACGCACTGTTTACCTCAGGAAAGTGCGGCATGTTCACAGGTTCGAGCGGTTCGCGTGCCAACATCATTCGCAATGGCGACTTCGCGTTTGGCACCACCACCCTGCCCTACCACGACGATATTGAAGGCGCACCGCAAAACACCATTATCGGCGGTGCTTCATTATGGGTGTTCGCCAATAAATCTCCGGAAACTTATAAAGGCGTAACCCAGTTCTTCAAGTACATTTCCAGCCCTGAACTGGCGGCCAAGTGGCATCAGCAGACCGGCTATGTGCCGGTAACAAAAGCCGGTTACGAAGTCACCAAGGATTCCGGCTTCTACACCGAAAACCCCGGTACCGATATCGCTGTGCGCCAGCTGGACGCCGACACCACAGAGCATTCCCGTGGCGTGCGGCTGGGCTATTTGCCGCAGATCCGCGAAATCGCTGATGGCGAGATGGAACGCATCTTCGCCGGCGAAGTCAGTGCCGAAGAAGGGATGAAGCGCATCGTCCAACGCGGCAACGAACTACTGAAACGCTTCGAATCCAGCGTCAAGTAAATACACGCCTGGCTGCCGGTTCAGCGGCCAGGCGCTCATGAACTAAAATCCGCCGCATTCGGACTTCCAGGGAAGCCCGGCATCAGCCAGTCTATTAACTGGAAATGCTCAGGGGCTTCCCTGTTGTTTTTGTGACTTGCCATGGAAAAACGCGTCGTTTTCAACCACAAAACCTTGCCCTACCTGCTGGTGGCGCCACAACTGGCGATCACCCTCATCTTTTTTTTCCTGCCGGCAGGTCAGGCGCTGTGGCAAGCCTTTCACCTGGAAGATCCGTTCGGGCTGTCATCCATGTTTGTCGGTCTGGACAACTTCCGTGACTTGCTGCGCGACCCGGAGTATCTGAACGCTTTCAAGGTCACAGCGGTTTTTTCCGCGCTGGTGGCGGTATTGGGGCTGAGCGTTTCTTTATTGCTGGCCGTTTTGGCTAACCGAGTCGTGCATGCTGCAGTCTTCTACCGCAATCTGCTGATCTGGCCCTATGCCGTAGCGACGGCGGTGGCCGGTGTGCTGTGGTTGTTCCTGTTCTCACCGTCGGTCGGGATACTGGCCGTGTACATGATGGAAGCCGGCCTGGCGTGGAACCCGCGCCTGAACTCCACCGATGCCATGACCCTGGTCGTGCTGGCGGCGGTCTGGAAGCAAATCTCGTATAACTTCATTTTCTTCCTAGCCGGGTTACAGGCCATTCCCCGCTCCTTACTTGAAGCGGCTGCCATCGACGGCGCGGGCCCCTTCAGGCGCTTCTGGAGCATTGTGTTCCCGCTGTTATCGCCCACCACTTTCTTTTTGCTGGTGGTGAATGTGATCTACGCCTTTTTCGACACCTTCGCCATTATCGACATCATGACGCAGGGCGGCCCCGGCACGTCCACCTCCATTCTGGTTTACAAGGTCTACACTACGGGCTTCAAAGGGCTGGATATCGGCTCGTCGGCAGCACAATCGGTCATTTTGATGTTGATTGTCATTGCACTGACCGTGGTGCAGTTCCGTTATATCGACCGCAAGGTCAATTATTGAAAGGGGGCGTACAGTTGTCGCATGGTTGAACGTCGGCCTTATCTCGATTTCTTCACCCATCTGGTTCTGCTTCTAGGGGTGGCCGTCATCGCCTTCCCTCTGTACGTGGCGTTCATCGCTTCTACACAGACAGCTCAGGAAGTGGCGCGCGCTCCGATGTCCCTATGGCCGGGCAGCCATTTTCTGGACAACTATAAAGCCGTGCTAACCGGCAGCGGCGGCGCGCCCGATGTCGCCCGTATGATGTGGGTCAGTTCCGTTATGGCCCTGGTGATCGCCGTCGGAAAGATTGTGATTTCCATGCTGTCGGCCTTTGCCGTGGTGTATTTCCGCTTTCGGTTGCGCATGTTCTTTTTCTGGATGATTTTCATCACCTTGATGCTGCCTGTGGAAGTCCGCATCACGCCCACGTATGAAGTCGTGGCGGGCCTGGGCATGCTCAACAGCTATGCGGGCCTGACACTTCCCTTGATCGCTTCTGCCACCGCGACCTTTCTGTTCCGACAGTTTTTCCTGACCATTCCGGATGAACTGGTTGAGGCGGCCCGCATTGACGGCGCAGGGCCGATACGCTTTTTCAAGGATATCTTGCTGCCGCTTTCCAAGACCAGCATCGCCGCGCTTTTTGTCATCCAGTTTATCTATGGCTGGAACCAATATCTGTGGCCGCTCATCATGACCACCAGCGAAGATATGTACCCCATTGTGGTCGGCATTAAGCGCATGATTGCCGGCGGCGATGCGGTGACCGAATGGAATCTGGTGATGGCTACTGCCCTGCTGGCCATGCTGCCGCCCGCCTTGGTCGTACTGTTGATGCAAAAATGGTTCGTCAAAGGCTTGATCGACTCCGAAAAATAGAACCCGCTGTCGGGAATCAATACTATGGCAACCCTGAGCATCAAAGAAGTCAAGAAAACCTACCCGGGTGATGTCGCCGTCATACATGGCCTGAATCTGGAGGTGGCTGACGGCGAATTCATCGTCATAGTCGGGCCTTCAGGCTGTGGAAAATCCACCCTGATGCGCATGGTAGCCGGCCTGGAAAGCATTACCGACGGTGAAATTTTGATCGACGATGTGGTCGTGAACCAACTGGAACCGGCCAAGCGCGATATTGCCATGGTGTTCCAGAACTACGCGCTCTACCCCCATATGTCGGTGTTCGACAATATGGCATATGGCTTGAAGATACGAGGCTTATCCAAGGATGAAATCCGTCAGCGCGTCACCGACGCGGCTGGCATTCTTGAGCTAAACCACCTTCTTGATCGCAAACCTCGCCAGCTTTCTGGTGGGCAACGCCAGCGCGTCGCTATGGGGCGCGCCATTGTGCGAGAACCCAAGGTTTTTTTGTTCGACGAACCGCTTTCCAATCTGGATGCCAAGCTCCGTGTACAAATGCGGCTGGAAATCCAGAAGCTGCACCGGCGCCTTAACACCACCAGCCTGTATGTCACCCACGACCAAGTCGAAGCCATGACGCTGGCACAGCGCATGGTGGTGATGAACGGCGGCGTGGCCGAACAAGTGGGTACACCCTCTCAGGTCTTTGAGAAACCTGCATCGACTTTTGTGGCCTCTTTCATCGGCTCGCCCCCCATGAACCTGATCCCTGTGCGCGTAGACACCTTGCGTCGTGTGCGAGACGAGAACGGCGTGGGCCTCAATATACCCGGGCGCCTAGTGCCAGCATATGTGGAAGACCGGGAATGTTTTCTGGGTATGCGCCCGGAACACATGCGCCTGCACGCCCCTGGCACCCCCATGGAAATTGAAATGATAGAAATCCTGGGGTCTGAACAGCTCGTTCATGGCCGCCACGGCGACACGCCGATTGTGCTGCGTTGCTCAGCCAATGAAACAGCTAAAGCCCCACTGGAAATCGGCGAAACCATTGAGGTCGGCGACGACGGCGTTCACCCCTTGCACTGGTTTGACGGAAAAACCGGTAAGCGCATTGAAGAGCAAGCGCATTAAAAAAAGGCCGCTTAAGCACAACCCTTAAAATTGACGGCCATTGGCACCAGCCTATATCTATGAAAAAAACCCCAAGGACTGGACAAGCCAGCCACATGGGGTGAGATCAGGCAAATCGCTACTGCCTGCGATTGATGTCTTGTGCAGAGGCGCCCTACTCAAGCCGCCTCTGCTACGCAAGACATTAGAAGCTTATTTATAGACTTCTTTGCTGCCGTCCTGCTTCCAGGTGAAGATATCAAAGCGGAACTCTTCCAAGTCGCCTTGGTCGTTCCAAGACAATTCGCCGATGGGGGTTTTCACGCTGTTCTTGTGCAGCCACTCAGCGACCTTGACTGGATCGTCCTCGCCCACAGCCTTAATGCCTTCAGCGATAGCCGTAGTTGCCGAGAATGCGGTTAGCTGGAAAGCGCCGCCCGGGTTACGGTTTTTATCCTTAAACGCTTTGACGATGTCGGCGTTGGCGGGGTCTTGGGTGAAGTCGGCGGGCAACGTTACCAGCATGCCGTCAACCGAAGCACCGGCAATGGCGTTGATATCCGGGTTACCCACGCCCTCAGGGCCCATGAACTTAACGTTCAGGCCCTGCTCGGCGCCTTGGCGCAGCAACAGACCCATTTCGGGGTGATAGCCACCGTAGTAGACGAAATCTGCTCCGCTGCTACGGATTTTCGTGATGACGGCGGAGTAATCGCTGTCGCCCGCGTTGATACCTTCAAACATCGCCACTTTGACATCGGCTTTCTCAAGCGTGTCGCGCACAGCGGCGGCAATGCCCTGACCGTACGACTGTTTGTCGTGCAGAACAGCGACAGCCTGCGGCTTGATGGTTTCAATAATGAACTGGGCAGCGGCCGGGCCTTGCTGATCGTCGCGCCCAATGGTGCGGAAAATCATTTCATAATCTTTGCCGTCTGTCACAGCGGGAGCCGTGGCTGAAGGAGAGATCATGAGTACACCTTCGCTGTCGTAAATATTGGTGGCAGCGATGGTGGCGCCTGAGCAGACATGGCCGACAACATAATGAATGCCGTCGTTCACCACGCGGTTAGCCACCACAGGACCTTGCTTGGGCTCGCAGCTGTCGTCCATGAGAACGGTTTCAAGCTGCTTACCCAACACGCCGCCTGAGGCGTTAATCATCTCAACTGCGGTATCAACGCCTTCTTTCACCATGGCGCCGTATTGGGTGACCGCTCCGGTAAAGGGCCCGGCAATGGCAATTTTGATGGTGTCGGCGTGAGCACCGGCAGACATCAACATGCCTGCAGCAAGACCCAGAGCAGCGGCAATGGGTGTGAATTTTGCTTTCATAAATCCTCCAGAAAGTTTGCGGTTAAGCATACACCGCCCGTGCCCCGCACAACGCGGCAAGCGGCCGGGTCTCGGGTAAACCCTAGGCGCTTACGCCAAATCTTCGGCAGCCAAATAGTGCACGCCGGGTAACCCGCAATCGCGAATACTGGTGGCCAATGCATGCATGGCTGCCGGGCGCGGAAAGCTCTTCCGCCAGATCAACACGACTCGCCTGTCAGGCACCGGCTCTTCAAAAGGGATGTAACGCAATAGCAGCCCTTCCGGGTCGTCGGCAGCGCCTGCAATATTAAGCGAACTGGCCGGCATCACGGTTACGCCAAGGCCCGCCGCCACCATATGTCGAATGGTCTCGAGAGAGGAACCTTCAAAGCTGCGTTGTATGCCTTCACTGGAGGCCGAGTAGCGCGCGAACTCGGGGCAGACCTCCAGCACTTGATCACGAAAACAATGACCGCTGCCCAGCAACAACATGGTTTCGTTCTTCAGCTCATCCGAATTGATCCGCTCGCGTGACGCCCAGGGATGTCGAGCGGGAACGGCCACCACAAATGGCTCATCGTAAAGCGGTTCGATGGTCAGGCCAGTGTCAGGAACCGGCAGCGCGGCGATGGCGCAATCCAGTTCCCCTTGCCGCAAGAGCTCCAGCAATCGGGTAGTGTAGTTTTCCTGTAGCACCAGCGGCATCTGCGGTGTCTGCTCCACCTGCGTAGGCACCAGCCGGGGTAGCAGGTAAGGCGCAATCGTATAAATGATGCCAACACGCAAAGGGCCTGCCAGCGGGTCTTCGCCTTGACGGGCGATCTCCTTCACCATGGCGGCTTCTTCAAGCACCTTCTGGGCTTGCGCGATAACACGCAGCCCCACATCGGTGATGCCGATTTCACTGCCGCCGCGCTCAAACAGCACCACGCCCAACTCATCTTCCAGTTTACGGATAGCAACCGAAAGCGTGGGCTGACTCACGAAACAGGCGTCGGCGGCACGACCGAAATGGCGTTCCCGTGCCACCGCAACAATGTACTTCAGTTCAGTCAAAGTCATAGTGTTTCCTACTGAGCCATTCCATTCATTAGCTCCTGAGTAGATCTTCGCGGCCACGCATCCAGCGCTGCAGATGTTTACGGACATGCTCTGGATGCTCACGCATCAGCATGGCGGCTGCGTCGCGCGCCTGCTCGACAATGGCGGAATCCGATTGCAGATCTGCGTAACGCAGCAATTCCTGCCCCGATTGACGCATTCCAAGAAACTCGCCAGGCCCGCGTTGTTCAAGGTCGCGGCGGGCGATCTCAAAGCCGTCGGTGGTTTCGTACATGGCTTTCAAGCGCTCGCGCGCCACCATACTCAACGGCCCCTGATAAAGCAGCACGCACACCGACTGCCCGGTGCCACGCCCTACCCGGCCCCTGAGCTGGTGCAGTTGAGCCAGCCCGAAGCGTTCGGCATGCTCGATAATCATCAGGCAGGCGTTGGGTACGTCCACCCCCACCTCAATGACCGTCGTTGCGACCAATAACTGAACATCACCGTTACGAAAGGCCTCCATCACCTGCTGCTTCTCAGCGGGTGGCATGCGCCCGTGCATCAGGCCCACGGCCATATCGGGAAACGCGCCGCTCAACCATTCATGGGTATCGGCCGCCGTTTGCAGTTGCAGAGCTTCACTTTCCTCAACCAACGGGCACACCCAATACGCCTGCCGGCCTTCTTGGACTTCACGGTGCACCAAGGCGAGCACTTCTTCGCGCCGCGCATCAGACACCAGTTTGGTGATGACCGGACTGCGCCCCGGCGGTAATTCATCAATCATCGAAACGTCGAGATCCGCAAAGAAGGTCATGGCCAACGTGCGCGGAATCGGTGTGGCACTCATATTGAGTTGATGCGGCATGCGCGGTTGGCCGCCGCCCTGGTTTTCGTCGCCCTTGCGGTTCAGTTCCAGGCGCTGCGCCACCCCAAAGCGATGCTGCTCGTCGAGAATGACCAACCCCAAACGGGGGAACTGGACTTTGTCTTGAATCAGGGCCTGGGTGCCGATTACTAAGTCGGCCTCACCCGCCGCAATGGCTTCCAACGCCAGGCGGCGCTGCTTTTGTGTCAGGCTGCCAGTCAGCCATTCCACCTTTACCCCAAGCGGGTCAAGCCAACCGGCCAGCTTGCTGAAATGCTGTTCGGCAAGAATTTCCGTGGGCGCCATCAACGCAACTTGAGAACCGCTGGCAATGGCTTGGGCCGCCGCAAAGGCGGCGACAACCGTCTTGCCACTGCCCACATCGCCCTGCAACAAGCGATGCATGGGGTAGCCGCGAGCCAGGTCGGCCGAGATCTCTTCAACGACACGCTCCTGCGCAGCCGTTAACGCAAAGGGAAGGCTTTCGCGCAGGCGACTCAATAGCTGCGCATCGCTGGCTGCCAGCGGCTGGGCACGTTGTGCGCGGCGCCGCTTGCGGGCCAGCGCAAGCGACAGTTGCTGAGCCAGCAGCTCGTCGAACTTAATGCGGCGCCAAGCCGGGTGGCCGCGTTCTACGAGATCGTGTACCGACAAGCCCGCCGCCGGCGCATGCAGGGTACGAATCGCTTCAGAGAATGAAGGCAGCGCTAGTGATTCGCACAGTGCCGGCGGCAGGGATTCGGATAAATCCGCTTGTTCCAGCGCAAGCTGAATACGGCGACGCAAGACAGGCTGAGAAAGGCCGTCGGTTGTAGGGTAAACGGGCGTCAGCGCATCGGGCAGGGGTTCGTCCACCTTGCTGACTTTTGGGTGGACTATCTCCAGCCCGTTAAAACCCTGCCTGACTTCACCGCGCACCCGAATCCGGCGCCCGGTTTCCACCAGGCGCTGTTGACTCGGATAAAAATGCAGCCAGCGCAGATAGAGGCGGCCCGTTCCATCGGAAATCGCCGCCACCAGTTGACGGCGTGGGCGTAACTGCACCTCGCTGTAAAGAACTTCCCCTTCAACCTGCGCATGGCGGCCGGACATAACGGCGCCAATATTCGATATACGGGTTTCGTCCTCGTAGCGAATAGGCAGGTGAACCACAAAATCAGAGGGTTCGACCAAGCCCAGGCGCTCAAGCTTGCGTTCAACCTGACTGGCTGCGGATACCTTTTTTGCGGGTCGGGCTGCAGGAGCCGGACGAGACATAAGGAAAAAGCCGGGTCGCTAAATTAAACGACGATGACGGCTTCCACCTCGAACTGCGCCCCTTTCGGCAAGCTGGCCACACCAATCGTGGAACGAGCCGGATACGGTTCGGGAATGATGTCGGCCATGATGGCGTTGACGCTGGCGAACTTGCTCAGGTCTGTCAGGAACAAATTAAGTTTGACAATGCTGTCGAGCGTACCGCCCGCTGCCTCGATCACAGCTTGCATATTGGCAAAGGCCTGGCGCACCTGCCCTTCAAAGTTCTCGGATACCAACTCGCCGGTAGCCGGCTCAAAGCCGATCTGGCCCGACAGGTAGATAGTGCGCCCAGGACCCGCTGCGACGGCCTGCGAATAAGGGCCTACTGCTGCAGGCGCCGCGTCGGTGTGAATGATTTCCTTTGCCATGATCGGTACTCTCCGTGTTGTTAATGACTACTATCGGAGTGTACGCGGCAATAGCCAAAGTCAACAAGTAGGCCGCTTATTTTTCGACGAAGGCGCGCTCGATCACGTAGTCGCCCGGCTGCCCCACCCCGGCAGAGACCTTGAACCCGCGCTTATCGAGCATGCCGGAAATATCGGCCAGCATGGCTGGGCTGCCGCAGATCATGGCACGATCGTTTTTGGGGTCGAGCGGCGGCAGGCCAATATCTTCAAACAGCTTGCCGGTTTCCACCAACTGAGTGATACGCCCTTCGTTACGGAACGGTTCGCGCGTGACGGTGGGGTAATAGATGAGCTTGTCACGCACGAATTCGCCGAAATATTCATTATTGGGCAGGTCGTTGGTGATGTAATCGTGATAAGCCAGTTCGCTCTTGTAGCGCACACCGTGCAGCAGAACGACCTTCTCAAAGCGTTCGTAGACGTCCGGGTCTTTGATAATGCTCATGAACGGAGCCAAACCCGTGCCCGTGGCAAACAGATAAAGATTTTTGCCTGGCAGCAAGTCGTCAACGATGAGGGTGCCCACCGGCTTGCGGCTGATCAGAACATCGTCGCCGACTTCCAAGTGTTGCAGCCGGGATGTCAATGGGCCGTCCGGCACCTTGATGCTGAGGAATTCCAGCTTCTCTTCGTAGTTAGCGCTGGCAATGCTGTAAGCGCGCATCAGCGGTTTGCCTTCAACCTGCAGGCCCAGCATGACGAAATGGCCGTTGGTAAAGCGCAGCGAAGAATCGCGCGTGGTCGTGAAGGAGAAAAGCGTGTCATTCCAATGATGCACGCTGAGAACTTTTTCAGTATTGAACGCTGCCATGAAGCCTGTATCGGTAAAAGATGGACCGTGTCGTGAAATGATAAGCCACAGCCCCCCTGATTGGGAGCCTGACCACGCGGTTTCTTAAGAAGAATCAAAGAAATTGCGGAAAACCGCATTGCACTGAAGTATAAGCACTCCAAATTCTACTTGAGAATCATTATTATTCTATAATTTAGCTTCTGATCCTCTGCAATGCGGCTGGCAAGGCCGTCGCATCTTTCAAATACGGAGACATCCATGCCCCATCAGCCAGGACGACGTCCATTGTTCCAAACTGCCTTATTTGCGGGCGCCGTATTGTTATCCGGTTTGTCTTTTAACGCATCCGCTCAGGAAGTCAGCCTCTACACCACTCGGGAGCCCCGGCTGATTCAGCCCTTGCTCGACGAGTTCACCAAAGACACCGGCGTTCAGGTCACCACCGTTTTCGTTAAAGACGGCCTGATTGAGCGTGTAAAAGCCGAAGGCGATAAATCCCCGGCTGATGTACTGATGACCGTCGATATCGGCAACCTGCTGGATCTCGTCGAGGCAGGCGTCACCCAGGCGGTTGATTCTAGCGTACTGCGCGAAGCCATCCCCGAGAATCTGCGAGACGCCGACAATCACTGGTACACCTTGTCGCTGCGCGACCGCGTCGCCTACGTCGCAACCGAACTCGATGTCGGCGCCATTACTTATGAAGCCTTTGCCGACCCGCGCTGGAAGGGCAAAGTCTGCATCCGCTCTGGTCAGCACCCCTATAACACGGCCCTGATCGCAGCCATGATTGCCCACAACGGGCTGGAAGCCACTGAAGACTGGCTGCGCAATGTTAAGAACAACCTGGGCCGCAAAGCGGCTGGCGGCGACCGCGATGTGGCGCGCGACATTCTGGGCGGCATTTGCGATATCGGTATCGCCAATGCTTACTATGTCGGGCGCATGAAAAATGCCGAACCCGGCTCCGATGCCCATAAATGGGGCGAAGCCATCAAAGTTGTGCGCCCCACGTTTGCGAACGAAGACAGCCGTGGCACACACGTAAATATTTCCGGCGCAGCGGTGGCCAAGCATGCGCCTAACCGTGAGCAAGCCGTCCAACTGTTGGAATACTTGGTGTCCGACAAGGCCCAAAGCATGTACGCCAAGGCCAACTATGAGTATCCGGTGAAAGCGGGCGTGGAACTTGACCCTGTCGTAGCCAGTTTTGGCGAACTGGTCATCGACCCACTGCCCCTGACAGAAATCGCCAAACATCGCCGCGAGGCGAGCGAATTGGTGGACAGGGTTGGCTTCAACAACTGATATCCCTCCTCTGAACGCCGCTTCCATAGCGGCGTCGGCTCCTAAGCCCGGCACAAGTATCGGCAGGCTCAAACGGTTTTCATCAACGGAAGCCGGCACCCCTTGGCTAGTTGCAGCCGTGCTGATCGCGCTGGGCGTTCTTGCGCCGGTCGCCACCCTGATCTGGTACGCCAGCAGCGGCTCGTTCGAACACTGGCAACACCTGCTTGATCATGTACTGCCACGCGCCCTGCTGAACACCAGCCTGCTGCTGGCAGGGGTAGCGGTTCTCGTAACCGCCCTTGGCGTGGGGGCAGCCTGGCTGATCACCGCCTACCAGTTTCCCGGCCGCACCTTTCTTTCATGGGCTCTGCTGCTGCCGTTGGCAGTGCCCACCTACATCGTCGCCTTTGCGTATCTGGATATCCTCCACCCAATTGGGCCGGTCCAGACCTGGATCCGCGAATTGCTGGGCTATACCAGCCCACGGCAGTTTCGTCTGCCCGACCTGCGTTCCCTGCCCGGCGCCATTGTGCTGCTGGGCTTTGTGCTTTACCCCTATGTGTATCTGAGCACCCGCATCATGTTCGCCACCCAGGCAGCCAGCCTGATGGAGGCCGCCCGCGTGCTGGGTGAAACCAGCCGAGGCGTGTTCTTCCGTGTGGCGCTTCCCATGGCCCGCCCCGCCATCGCCATCGGTGTCAGCTTGGCGCTGCTGGAAGCCTTGAACGACATCGGTGCCTCAGAATTCCTCGGCGTACAGACGCTGACAGTATCCGTCTACACCACCTGGGTCACGCGCAACGATCTCGCTGGCGCCGCACAAATTGCTCTGGCCATGCTGGTCATGGTTGCACTGCTGGTGCTGCTCGAACGGCGCGGCCGCAAGCGGCAGCGGTTTGCTTCCAATCTGCGTGCGCGGCCATTGCAGCCCCGGCAATTACGCGGTGTACAGGCGCTTATCGCATCAGCCTTAGGCTGGGCGCCCGTGATTATCGGCTTTGTGGCGCCTGCCATTTATCTGGGCAGCGAAACCTTCAAGCACCTGGCCATAACCGGCTCGATTTCCGATCAACTTCTGCTGAGCGCGTGGAACACACTTAAGGTTGCCTTGCTGGCCACCTTCTTCACCTTGTTGGGCGGGCTCATTGTCGCCTGGGCCGCCCGCGCCGTGCGCAATTCCCATCAACCTCCGTTGGCTCGCGCCTGTGCGCGTATCGCTACCACCGGCTACGCCATTCCGGGTACCGTGCTGGCCATCGGCATGCTCACGCCGCTACTGGCTTTTGATAGTCTGCTGTCCACGGTGTGGGGCCACCTCTCCGGTGCGACACCGGGGCTGTGGCTAATGGGATCTGTCGGCGCTCTGGTGTGCGCCTACGTCATCCGTTTTCTGGCCATTTCCGTGGGCGGGATGGAAAGCGGCCTGGCCCGCATTCCTCCTTCCTTGGAACAAGCCGCCCGCTTGCTGGGCGAATCCCCCACCGGCACGTTGCGTCGCGTGCATCTGCCGCTGCTGCGGCCCGCTATTGGCGCGGCCGGGCTGTTGGTGTTTGTCGACGCAATGAAAGAACTGCCCGCCACCCTGCTGCTGCGCCCGGCAGGTTTTGAGACCCTGGCCACCTGGCTGTATGCGGAAGCTTCACGCGGCACTTACGAGGAAGGTGCAGTCGCCGCCCTGGCCATTGTGCTGGCGGGCCTGCTGCCCGTTGTGCTGCTGGCGCGCAGCCAGCTTAAACCTGCTTATTGATATGCCCGATCTGCTTGAACTGGACCACATTTCTCTGGCTTACGATTCCCCGGAAGGCATCGTACCGGTCGTCAACGACCTGAGCCTGAGCCTGGAGCGTGGCCACATAGGCTGTCTGCTGGGTTCCTCCGGCTGCGGCAAGACCACCATTTTGCGGGCGATTGCCGGTTTCGAGCCACTGCGCCAAGGCAGTATACGGCTGGGCGAACGGGTATTAAGCACTCCCAACCAAGCCATAGAGCCGCAAGACCGCCATGTGGGCATGATGTTTCAGGATTACGCGCTATTTCCCCATTTGGATGTAGAAGGCAATGTGGGCTTCGGCCTGCGACGCTGGCCAAAATCAAAGCGCCAGGAAAGAGTCAAAGAACTGCTGGAGTTGGTCGGCTTAAGCGACGCGCGTCATCGCTACCCGCATGAACTCTCGGGGGGGCAGCAACAACGCGTCGCCTTGGCGCGCGCACTCGCTCCCGAACCCGAGTTGCTATTGCTGGATGAACCGTTTTCCAACCTTGATGTCGATACTCGTGAACGCTTGGCGTTCGAAGTGCGCGATATTCTTAAGAAAACCGGCCACACCGCCCTGCTTGTTACGCATAACCAAGCAGAAGCCTTTGCGATTGCCGACCGCATCGGCATCATGCACCAAGGCGCCATTGAGCAATGGGACACCCCCTACGCCCTGCATAACGAACCCGCCTCGCCGTTTGTCGCCGATTTTGTGAAGCGTGAAGTGCTGATGGCGCAACGCGCCCAAGCCCAGAATCGCGGCATGGGAACAACCGGGGCGCTGCTGACAGACACCCCGGCATAGGCCTGTTTAGAGGCTGTAGTACATATCGAATTCAACCGGGTGGGTGGTCATGCGCAGCCGCGTGACTTCTGCCCATTTCAATTCAATGTAGGCATCCAGCATGTCGTTGCTGAACACCCCGCCTCGCGTCAGGAATTCGCGGTCGGCATCCAGCGCCTCAAGCGCCTGCTCAAGCGATGCGCAGACCGTGGGGATTTTTGCATCCTCTTCGGGCGGCAGATCGTAAAGGTTTTTATCTGCCGGGTCGCCGGGGTGAATTTTATTCTGCACGCCATCCAACCCTGCCATCATAAGCGCGGCGAAAGACAGGTAGGGGTTGGCCATGGGGTCGGGGAAACGCGCTTCCACCCGGCGCGCCTTGGGGCTGCCCACATAGGGAATACGAATCGAGGCTGAACGGTTGCGCGCCGAATAAGCCAGCTTCACGGGCGCCTCGAAATGGGGCACCAGACGCTTGTAGGAATTAGTAGACGGGTTAGTGAGCGCGTTCAATGCGCGGGCATGTTTAATAATGCCGCCAATGTAATACAAGGCGAATTCCGACAAGCCCGCATAGCCATTGCCCGCAAACAGGTTCTGGCCATCTTTCCAGATAGATTGGTGCACATGCATGCCCGAACCGTTGTCGCCGACAATGGGCTTGGGCATGAAGGTCGCCGTTTTCCCATAGACATGCGCCACGTTGTGGACAGTGTATTTAAGAATCTGGTTCCAATCGGCGCGTTGCACCAGGGTGCTGAAGCGCGTGCCAATTTCCAACTGGCCCGGCCCGGCCACTTCATGGTGGTGAATTTCTACCGGCACCCCTTGCTGCTCCAGTAGCAAACACATTTCGGAACGCATGTCGGCGAAGCTGTCGACCGGCGATACGGGCACATAGCCGCCTTTGTGACCAGGGCGGTGACCCAGGTTGGAGCCATTCATATCCAGACCGCGAGACCAACCGCCTTCGTCGGAATGCACTTTCACAAAGCAGCCCGATGCGTCGTCGTCCCAACTGACGCCATCAAAAACGAAGAACTCGGGTTCGGGGCCAAAATAGGCAGTGTCGCCCAGACCGCTGGCTTTCAGATAATTTTCTGCCCGCTTGGCAATGGATCGCGGGTCGCGGTCATAGCCTTTCAGATCTGCCGGGTCGAGCACATCGCAGGTCAGAATTAAGGTGGTTTCTTCGCGGAAAGGGTCCAGGCGCGCCGTGGAGGCGTCCGGCACCAGCACCATATCGGACGCTTCAACACCTTTCCAACCCGGCATGGAGGAGCCATCGAACATCACGCCCTCTTCCATTCTTTCTTCGTCCACCGTATGAGCAGGAACGGTAAGGTGATGCTCCTTGCCTAGTGTGTCGGTGAAACGAAAATCGACGAAAGCGACTTCACCGTCGGCAATCATCTTGAGGACGTCTTCGGGGGCGGACATAGAGGCTCCTGACCAAATTTTCTGATGGGACAAAGGGTTATTGCAGTGCTGCCGCCTTCGGTGGCGACAGCTTGTGCGCCACTGCAGTGTCTATTTTAGTGCACCGCCGGCTTATTGAAGGAAATCTTCCAGTACATCGTTGAGGTATCGCCAACCCAGCTCGGTGGTACGCAAACGCCCCCCTGTCAGGCTAAGCAGATTCCGCTCTTCCAAGCGTTTAAGTGTTGGGAAGATGGCGGTCACCGGCAGGCCTGTGTGGGCGGAGAACAATCCCGCTTCCACCCCTTCTTTCAGCCGCAATGCATTGAGCATGAACTCAAAAGGTAATTCTTGCGGCGCCAGGGCGCGTTCCTCGACAATCTGGCTGCCGTCGCGCTGCATACAGCGCGACATCCAGCTTTCAGGCATACGATGGCGGGCTTGGCGAATAATGCGGTCGTGAAAAGACAGCTTGCCATGTGCGCCAGGGCCCAGGCCAAGGTAGTCGCCAAACGTCCAATAGTTCTGATTATGCAGGCTGCGTTGACCGGGCCGCGCATAGGCGGAAACTTCATACTGTTCCCAGCCGGCAGCCGTCGTGGCCTCGATGATGTGCTCATGCATGGCGGCCGCAAGGTCGTCATCCGGCAGAGGGGGCGGAAATTTGGCAAAAACCGTGTTGGGTTCGAGGGTGAGATGGTAAAGCGACAAATGGCCCGTCTGAAACGCCATGGCGGCTTGTAAGTCTTCCTGACACGCTTGAAGCGATTGCCCCGGCAACGCGTACATCACATCAAGGTTGACCCGCTCCACCGCTTTTTGCGCCATCTCTATGGCCGCCCGCGCCTGGCGTGAATCGTGAATGCGCCCCAGCGCGCGCAAAGCCTCATCGTTGAAGCTCTGGATTCCCAGAGATATGCGGTTCACGCCACTTGCTGCGTAATCCAAGAAGCGCCCCGCTTCCGCAGTACCTGGGTTGGCTTCCAGCGTAATTTCTGCATCAGGTAATACATTCAGACAGGCGCGAAAGGATGCCAGCATGGTATCGATGGCTTGGGCCGACAGCAGGCTGGGCGTGCCTCCGCCGATAAAAATCGAGATGACTTGCCGGCCCCAAATAAGCGGCAACGCATGTTCGAGATCCGCCTGTAAAGCCGCCAGATACGCTTGTTCAGGCAACTCTCCATCGGCTTGGTGTGAATTGAAGTCGCAATACGGGCATTTGCGCACACACCATGGCACATGCACATAGAGCGAGAGCGGCGGCAAAGGCCGATGGCCCAGCCCGTGGCCCGCTGCAGGTCGCACCCTGGGACGATTCACCGGCTCGGCATCCAGGCCATCCATGCCCGCCGCCTTGGCGCGACGCCCCAGCGGCCCCGCTTTCGCATCTGCTGTCATAGTGCTGCCCGATTACCGCGTAATTTTTCAAACAACTCGGCCAATGCCCGACCCCGATGGCTGACGCGGTTCTTTTCAGCCGGGTCAAGCTCGGCCACGGTACAGTCGTATTCCGGCAGCCAGAAATGCGGGTCGTAGCCGAAACCGTTCTCACCGCGTGGCGTCGCCACAATCTTGCCGTGCCAGCGCCCTTCGGCCACCAGCGGGCATGGATCTTCCGGGCTTTCCACGTAAACCAATACGGCCACATAGAACGCACTATGATTCTCAACGCCCTGCAAATGGCTGACCAGCCGCATATTATTGGCCAGGTCGGATTTCTCCCCCCCGCTCATGCTGGCATAACGGGCGGAATAGACACCGGGAGCCCCACCCAGTGCAGGCACACACAGCCCCGAATCATCCGCCAGAGCGGGTAGCCCCGTATGCTGACTGGCATGGCGCGCCTTGGCGAGCGCATTTTCCAGAAACGTAAGATAAGGCTCTTCCGCTTCGGGAACATTCAGCTCGCTTTGAGCAATCATGCGGATGCCTGCCGCCTTCAGAATGGCGGAAAACTCGCGCAGCTTGCCCGCATTGCCGGACGCAAGTACCACTTCGCGCCACGCCTGTTCAGTCATAAGTTTTCTCCGGGTTGGAAACGATGGAAAAAAGGGGGGCGCGTTCAGTCGCTACCTTCGAAAGCCGCCTCGCTGGCGTCTTCTTGCATCAGTTTCACCAGTTCTTGCGCAAATATGGGCAGGCGGTCGAGCTCCCTGACGCAAATATGCAGGCGCCGCACCGCCCAAGGGTTTTTCAGGTCGATGATTTTAATGGGGAGATCTTGCACATAGCGTAAAGCCGCCGTATGCGGAATGACTCCCAGGCCTACTCCGGCGGAAATCATGCGGCAGACGGCTTCGAAGCTGCTTACTTCCACCCGGAAGCGCAAGGCACGGCCCAGTTCCTCGGCGGCCTGCAACAAAAAGGCGTGGATGGCGCTGCTTTCTGCCAAACACACGTAGTCGTCGTCCAGCGTATCTTCAAAATCGACCGATTCCGATGCAGCCAGAGGGTGATCTTCCCGTGTCACCAGCACCAGTCTGTCGCTGCGATAAGGCAGAAACTCCAGGCCACGATCTTGCGCCGGCGCCGCTGTGATGCCGATATCCGCCGAGCCATCTAGCACCGCTTTAACCACCTGGTGGCTCAAGCGTTCGCGCAACTCAATATTGACATCAGGGTGCGCCGCCAGGTAACTAGCCAGGATGTCCGGCATGAACTCATTCATGGCCGTGGTGTTCGCACAGACTTTCACCAAACCCTTGATGCCGTCGGCGAACTCCTGCATATCGCCGCGCAGGTGTTCAAGCTGGCGCATAACAATACGCGCATGGCGCAGAAACGCATCCCCTGCAGGCGTCAGAGTTACGCCCTGGCTGCTACGAAAGAAAATCGTGGTACCCAGCCGCTGCTCCAGATTCTTCACCCGGCCGCTGGCAGCGGGCAGCGAAAGGAAGCTGCGCTCAGCGCCTTTAGTCATGCTTTGGGCCGCAGCTACGTTCACCACAAGCTGCAAGTCAGTGAAGTCAAAATGCATGGTCATTGGACAATCTCTTTGAAAACCCCAAAGGCTCGCTTCCGAAAGCAAGAATTGGCAGAACCCGGTACATCAGGCAAAGTATTCAGAATCTAATCCCCTATTGTAATGAACCGGACCATAGCATCATGACCACGCCAAACCATCCCAGTGCCGTGCTGGCTGATTTTGCCGCTTCGCTGCGCTACGATGCCATTCCAGACGCCGTACTTCGGCGCACCGAAGACCTCATGCTGGACACCCTGGGCTCCATCCTGGCTGGCTCCAGCGCGCGCGCTGTGCGCACCATCGCCGATTACGCCGACGCTATGGGCCCCACCAGCGGCCCCAGCGAAAACCTGGTCACAGGCCGCAGTACATCGCCCGTGTTCGCCGCCATGGTCAACGCCGCCGCCGCCCACATGGTAGAACAGGACGACGTGCACAACGGTTCCGTGTTCCACCCCGCTGCAGTGGTTTTCCCACCTGCCATCGCCGTCGCCCAAGCGCTGGGCCGTTCCGGCCCCGAACTACTAACCGCCTGTGTGGCAGGTTATGAAGTCGGCATCCGTATCGGCGAATTCCTGGGTCGTTCGCACTACAAAATCTTCCACACCACCGGCACTGTAGGCGCCCTGGCATCCGCTGCGGCAGTGGGCAACCTGTTGCGCCTGGACAGTGAGCAAATGCTGCACGCCCTGGGTTCCGCCGGCACGCAATCCGCCGGGCTGTGGGAATTCCTTAAAGACGCCGCTGACTCCAAGCAATTGCACACCGCCCGCGCCGCCGTAAACGGCCTGATGGCCGCTTGGTTGGCACGCGACGGCTTTACCGGTGCCAGCCGCATTCTGGAAGGCTCACAAGGCATGGCCGCAGGCATGTCCACCGATGCCGACCCCGCCAAGCTTACCGATGGGCTGGGCAGCCGCTGGACTGTACTGGAAACTTCCTTCAAGTTCCACGCCTCCTGCCGCCACACCCACCCGGCTGCCGATGCCTTGCAGAAGGCCATGCAAGAAAACAACCTCAAGGCTGAGGACATCGAGCGCGTTGAAACCCATGTGCACCAGGGTGCCATCGACGTACTCGGCCCCGTGGTCAACCCCACAACTGTACACCAGTCGAAATTCTCGATGGGCACCGTGCTGGCCATGATTGCTCTGCACGGGCGTGCCGGTTTGGCGGAGTTCGATGCCGCCCCCGGCGTGGCCGAAGTCGCTGACTTCCGCGATCGCGTCACCATGGAACTCGACCCCGAAGTCGATGGCGCCTACCCCTTGCGCTGGATCGGTAAAGTCACCGTCCACACACGCGACGGCCGCCGCCTGGAAGCACGAGTGGATGAGCCCAAGGGCGACCCAGGCAACACCCTAAGCCGCCCCGAAATCGAAGACAAGGCGCTGCGCCTTGGCACCTATCGCAACGCCGCGGATAAAGCCACCGTTCGCAAGGTGATCGACAAAGTCTGGGCCCTGGCTGAATGCGAACAAGTCGGCCCGTTCGTGACTGCAGCCTGATCGGACCGCCGCCTGATCGTTAAAAAAACAAAAATTTGCCTTCCTGACCGCCCATCAGCTCGCATCTTGCGGCTGATGGGTTTTTTTCTAATCAGAGCCTGCCCTCAAGCGGCTTCCAACGCCCGCTTTTGCTCGGCAATCAACGCGGCAATGCCGGTTTCTGCGAGATCCAGCAGACTGTTGAGCGTCGTTCGATCAAAGGTCTGGCCTTCTGCCGTACCCTGGACTTCCACCAAGCTGCCTGCCCCCGTCATAACGATGTTTACATCAGCGTCGCAACCAGAATCCTCGACATAGTCCAAGTCGAGCAAGCAGGCATTTCCCACCAACCCCACCGAAACAGCCGCCACGTGATCCAGCAGCGGCTTACCGGGCAGCGCACCCGCTTTCTCCAGGTGCCGCACCGCCAATGCGGCTGCCACCCAGGCCCCAGTGATGCTCGCGCAACGCGTGCCACCATCAGCCTGAATCACGTCGCAGTCCAGGTGCAAGGTGCGCTCACCCAACGCTTCAAGATCAAACACGGCCCGCAGGCTGCGGCCAATCAGGCGCTGAATCTCTTGGGTTCGGCCACTCTGCTTGCCACGCGCGGCTTCACGGTCGGAACGCGTATGTGTGGAGCGCGGCAACATACCGTATTCAGCAGTCACCCAGCCCTTGCCCTGCCCTTTCAGAAAAGGCGGCACTTTTTCGAGCACACTGGCATTGCACAGAACCCGAGTGCCGCCCATGGAAATCAGCACCGACCCTTCAGCGTAAGGAGTAAAACCAGTCTGAATACTGACTGGCCTGAGCTGCGCCACCGCCCGGCCAGATTCACGGACGACAGCAGCTTGCGAAGATTGCGAAACAGATGTGGACACAAAGTCTCCTGAAAAACATTGGGATGGAAGCATTCTCTCACGACGGCTCGTACAATGTCGTATTCCCGCGGCCGGAGGCTCCGGCCCTCTTCAGGACACCACAGCATGATACGCAGCATGACCGCTTTCGGAACGGCCAAAGCCGAAACCGAGCACGGCACACTTACCATTGAAATTCGAAGCGTTAACAGCCGCTTTCTTGATTTGAACTTCCGCCTTCCCGAAGACCTGCGCATGGTGGAAGCCCCATTGCGCGACCTGCTCTCACGGGAAATTTCTCGTGGAAAAGTGGAAATCCGCGCCAACTATGCGCGCGCCCTGACGGCAGATGCAGCCTCGCTGGACACCGCCTCGCTGCAGCGCCTGGCCGACCTGCTGGCCGCCACCCGGAAGATCATTCCCGATGTCCCGGCGCCGCGCCTGAGCGAACTGCTGGCGGCTTCCAACGGCACCGAAACCCTGGATGCCGAAGCCTGGACCGCCATGGCCCTGGATGCCGGCACCCGAGCGCTTGCCGACCTTCAAGCAGCGCGCCAACGTGAAGGCCGCCGCCTCGCCGACATCATGCAAGAGTGCGCGGAAAGCATGACCCGCATCACCGACGAAGTCGAAGCCTCCCTGCCCGTCATACTGGAAGAGCACCAGCAAAAGCTGGCGCAACGCCTAAGAGACGCCCTGCTGCACGCCAACCCCGACGGCTTCGCCCTCATTACAGGCGAAGAACTATCGGCCCGCATTGCCCAAGAAACCTCGCTGTTTTCACTGCGCATCGACGTCGCCGAAGAACTCGCCCGCCTGCGTTCCCACATTGAAGAGCTTGGGCATATCCTGAGCGGCACCGCCGCCGCAAAAACCTCCCCCGCCCCGACCCGCAAAGCCGGCGGCGCAGGCAAACGACTCGACTTCCTCTTCCAGGAAATGAACCGCGAAGCCAACACCCTGGGCTCCAAAGCAGGCGCCCTAAGCATGACTCGCGCAGCTATTGATCTGAAGTTGCTGATTGAGCAGATGCGGGAGCAGGCGCAGAATATTGAGTGATGTTTATCGAGGCCAACTGAAGTAAATTTCCTCATTAAAATCAATAGTTCTAGAAGAAACGAACTCCATGCAACTCAACTGATACCCACCACGATCAACAAAAACTCGGTGGGTACATCGCTAATCTCGCCAAGGCTGGTGGTGGGTACATTTGGAGTCCGTTACGGCAGAACTTACAAGTAAGGCCGTCAGTGCAAAAATCCGGGGGGAGCCTGGACGCTTCGCCGATGGCAACGGCCTTTACCTCGTCGTACCTAAAAGAGGTCGTGCGCATTGGATGTTGCGTTACACATCCAATACCAAGCGCAAAGAAATGACTCTGGGCAAGGTAGAGGACCTATCGCTCGCAGACGCTCGCATCAAAGCTGCTTTGCAGATGAAGCAGCTGCGCGAAGGTCTGGACCCCCTTGTTGCCAAGAGAAGAGCCGAGAACAGCTCAATCGCCTGCGTGCATGACCGTTTCAACGACTGGCATGAAGGCAATGTCAAACGCCTGAAACACCACCACATTCCCTTGCGCGTTTACACCAAAGAAATCGCCCCCGTGATTGGGCAAATGAAGCGGGCGGCGGTTACCGGGCGCGACATCAGGCAGGTCTTGCGGAACATTGCAGACAGCAATAGGCCAGCGGTTGCCAACGATGCTTTGATGTACTGCAAGCAGCTGTTTAACCATGGCATCAAGCTGGATATCATCTCTTACAACCCTGCTTTCGCTTTCTCGGTGAATGATGCTGGCGGCATAGAAAAAAGCAGGCATAGAGCCCTCACAACCGACGAGCTTGCCTTCATCTTCAAAAAATTCAGGGAAGAATCCGATGGCTTCACCCGAGACAACTACTTGGCTTGTGCGCTTTTGGTCTTGCTAGGAGTCAGGAAAGGCGAGCTGACCGAAGCGCGGTGGAGCGAATTCGATCTGGAAGAAAAGGTCTGGTACTTACCGCAAGAGCGCAGCAAGTCCCGTGTTGCCATTGACATTCCCCTGCCCGACTTTGATGACCTCCCACCGCCAAGAACTATCAGAAGGTCGCCCCGGCATCCCTGTTCTGAAGTCTTTCTACCCCATAAATGATTCTGAGAAGTTTCTAGCAATCTACGGAGCATTACGGTGCTGTCAGATTTGATCAACAAGGAGTACCGGCGGCTAGAGTCCGTGATTCGCGAGCACTTTGATTAAGGGAGCCTCAAGTCCTGCTCTCGCCCGCTATAGCCAGCACAGCAGAAATCAGATCAGTGCTGATGCGATAACCATTCTGCTGCATCTTAGCCAGCAACGGCGCGACGGCCGAAACTTTTCCCAAACGCTTTGCCTGCAACAAGACACCGAGCACGCCAAATAGCGGTAGCCCCTGGCGTTGTGCCTCTTGCCGCCCACGTCGTTCATCCATCAACAGTCCACACCCGAGCGCATGAGCCAGGCTCAATGCCTGCGCCTCACCCTCATCAAGATGACTGACCGCAGCTTTGTAGATGGCATCACTGCGATTGGCGTGAACGGTGGCGTGTCGTCGCCCGAAAGCAGCGATATCGGCTGCGCCACGACGAGACTGGTCTGCAGTCGTTTCATCGAGCACCGCTTGCGGAATGTGAATGTCACCGAATACGGCAACCAACAATTCCAGTTGCCCACAGCCCGCCAGCGCGATCAACGGACCCGCGTCCGATACAACAACGGGCCGCATCATTTCCCAGTATCAAAGGAGCTGAGTTCCTGTTCCAGTTCCGTGGGGTTGTAATCCACCACAGGAATACCCTGGTCACTCAGATGTTCCAAGAACTGTGGCAGGCTCATCCGGGCAAGTTTAGCTGCGCGGGCCGAGGTCATCTCCCCGGCCTTGAACAAGCTGACAGCCAGCGCGGTATGCACGCCCGCCCGGAGCAACTCATCGGTAAATGGCACACTCACAAACAGCGGCTGACCATGGCGGGTGACAAGCGACAAGCGGCCTTCCTCGGCTTCACGGCTCAGATCACCGGAGCGTTCGCGCAATTCACGTATAGTGAATGTCTGCATAGTAAACCTCCTAATTTGTTCCCCTATATTGGGGCACAAAAACTCATAGGCGTCAATACGGGAATAGACAGTATGCTGGCGTTGGTATGCTATCGCCGCCACGCCTCAGTGAGGGTTTCCGAAGTCAATGGCAGTCGATTTTTACGAGTAAGGACATTAGTAAAAAACGAGGAAGCCCGGATTTTTCTCTGTTGGAACCGACCTTCATCTCGTCACTACTCAGAAACATTGTTCGCATTGGATGTTACGTCACTCAAAGATAAAAACAAATGAATATTTGAGCAAAATGCGGCCCAAGCACCCTCATCAGACTACATACAAGCGACACGCTGTGTCGCACCAGTATCAAAGCGCCTCTCACCTGCTGTATTCCTACGGGCCATGCGGCACACAGGTCACCACAGTAACCATCGGCTATCAGCTTAGCGTGCCCGGCTGCTGAACCCGAAAAATGGGCGGTATCGCAGCACCACTTAAAAAATATTTGAAGAAATTGGCGTAAGCCATTAATTCTTCATGTTTTTTCTGATAATATCGCTTGAATTACTGCTGTCGCGATGCCGCCATGCCCACCATTCCCGCCCTTTTCTCGCGATTTATCCGCCGCTCAGCGCTGTGCTTGGGTGCCGTTGGCGTGTTTTCCTTCTCACCCCTTCTTCAGGCCCAGTCGGGTTCAGATGCCTTGGACGCTGCCTTGCGAGCAGAAGTCGCTCTTGTGTACGACTTGGAAAATGGCAACCGCATCTACGAAAAAAACAGCAACGAGCTTCGCCCCATTGCATCAATCACTAAGCTCATGACAGCGCTAGTGGTGCTGGAATCAGGCCAGCCTATGGACGAAGTGCTGACCATTGCCGATGCCGATGTGGACCGCATGCGTTATTCGCGTTCGCGCCTGGCGGTGGGCACCCGCCTGACGCGCGGCGAAATGCTGCATTTGTCGCTCATGTCTTCTGAAAACCGGGCTGCCAATGCGCTGGGGCGCCATTACCCGGGCGGCTTGCCTGCCTTTGTGCGCGCCATGAACGACAAAGCACGCGCCTTGGGCATGCGTCACACCCGGTTTGTGGAACCCACCGGCCTGTCTAGCGATAACGTCGCCACCTCTCACGACTTGGTGAAACTGCTGCGCGCCACCGATAAACACCCGCTGATTCGCCACTATGCCACCGACGACACCGAGGTCTTCACGCTGAACCGGGGTCGGCAACTGACTTACAACAACACAAACCGTTTGGTGAAGCGCGACGATTGGGATATCCGGGTATCTAAAACCGGCTTTATCAACGAAGCTGGCCAGTGCCTGGTGATGCTGACCCGCATCGACAACCGCGACTTGGCGATTGTGCTGCTCAACGCGGATGCACGCTCTGCCCGCGTGGGCGACGCCAACCGTTTGCGCCAACTGGTTAAAGCAAGCAACCGCACGCTGGCTATGGCCTCAAGCGGTTCCTGATTTTTTTATGTGTATTGCTTATCTCAGCCTTGGGGCGCACCCCCACTGGCCAGTTTTCATCGCCGCGAATCGCGACGAGTTTCATGAAAGAGCGGCTCTGACTGCACGCCCTTGGCCGGAAGCCCCCGAGGTGATTGCCGGGCGCGATCTCACTGCCGGTGGCACCTGGTTGGGGTTAAGCCGCAGTCAGCAGCGTTGGGCGTTGCTGACTAACTTCCGCGACCCCGGCGCACAACGCGACGGCTTGGAAAGCCGGGGGCATTTGGTCAGCCATTTTCTGCAGAACGACGCCTCCCCAGAAGAATATACAAAATATATACATTCAAGGGCGAACCACTACAACGGATTCAATCTGATTGTGGGCCAGGGCGCGCATGCCTGGTATGTGGGGAACCATGCCGCCAGCACGGGGCCCGTCGCTTTGGCAGCGGGCCGTTATGCTTTATCGAATCATGCGCTGGACACTCCGTGGCCAAAAGTGGAACGCCTGCGCAGCCGTCTCGATGCGCTGACACCGGCGGGCAGAGAACTTGAGCTGGAACCTATTTACGAAACGCTGCGCGACGGCGTGCAGCCTGAAGACCACGCGCTACCCAGCACCGGCCTTTCTCTGGAGATGGAAAGGCTGTTGAGCAGTATTTTCATTGTCAGCCCAGCCTACGGCACGCGGTGCTCCACCATCATTGCCCTGGACGCCGATGGCAAAGGCATCTTCAGCGAAACCACTTACGACACCACCGGCACGCCGGTGGAGCGTCACGACTGGCCAGTCCTGCCAGCGTAATAACGTTTAATGCAGTGTGGGCGGCTCTGAGCCACCGCCCTCTTCCTCGCGGGGGCTTTCAACCAGTTGGCCATAGGCTTCTTTCCAGCTACGCAATGGCACGCAGGTTTGTAAGCGGATAACGGCCTGTTCAATCAAGGCCGGATGCAGTTCGTGCCCAACTTGCGAAGCCACATCTACGGTGACATCAGCCTGGATTTCCCCCAAGTGTTGCAACAAGGTTTCGACTTCTCGCAAAGGCAGAAGAAGGTCGTCAGCCCCATGAAAGAAGTGAATCATGGTGGTTTCGGGCAGCGCGCTCGGTGTTTCTTGATACAGCCCTGAAAAAGCCAGCACCCGCCCGGCAAGGTCGGCGTGCAGACGGCTGGTTTCCAGTGCCATGCGCGCCCCTTGTGAAAACCCCGCCAGCGCAGTCTGTTCGCCTGACACTTTGTAATGCCCTTGAACTTTACGCACGAATGCAGCCAGTTCGTCCAGACGCGATTCATCCTCCGCAGGCGGCAGAATGATCAACGCCAGGGGAAACGCTTTCTTAAGCGCTTCCACCAAAGGGTAAAGCTGCTCAGGCCCGGCGGACTCGCCATGCAACAACACAAACAACAGGTTGGGCTTGTCTTCCTTGGGAATCAGCGCCAGCGTCTCGGAAAAATCAATATCAGGCATGGGGAGGAAAAGTAGAAATCGCAACGTCCATTTTACTTTGGGCCGGCAATTTGTCCGCCTAAATATAATTACTGTATATTTATACAGTAATACTTAATGATTGTATTGACATGGCACATTCCGACTTTCTGCTTCGGCACCCTGAACATATTCACCCTGCCTTATGGCGCGCCACCCAGGTCGCCCGCCCGGCAGGCCCCACCGTGCCTACTGGTTATCCTCTGCTCGATAACGCCCTGCCAGGCCGGGGCTGGCCCGTAGGGCAACTCATTGAAGTCATGCCGAACCAGCCAGGCTGTGGTGAACTACAGTTATTTCGCCCAGCGCTTGCCCGCCAAGCCCCTGAGCGCAGTATTGCTTTAGTGCAACCGCCCCACCCGCCCTGCACTCAGGCCTGGGCCTATTGGCAGTTGGCGCCCGAACGCCTGCTCTGGCTGCAGCCGTCCAACACCGCCGATGCCTTGTGGGCCACCGAACAAATTCTCAGGCATAACTGTTGCGCCGCTGTGTTCTGCTGGGCACACCCTCTTCGCAGCGCCAGCTTGCGCCGCTTGCAATTACTGGCCCGGCAAAGCGAAACCTTATGCATTCTCCTGCGCCCGGCCACCGTTATCGGGCATAGCAGCACGGCAGTGCTGCGCTTGGCCATCCAACCGGTTCGCCAGGGCTTGCAATTACATATCCTCAAACGTCAGGGTGCGGCCTGTCCGGCCCCTCTTACACTTCAACTGTACGCCTCTCATCGGAAGGGGGCCTACCAACATGCTGTTGTGGATCTGCCTGAAATGGCCTGAAGCCTCGCAAGCTGAAAACACGGGGCAAGCTTTGCAGCGCTTAGCCTATGCCATGCTGCGTTACAGCCCCCGGGTTGCCTTCTTCCGCTCCAATTCTATTGTGGTGGAAGTCTCCGCCAGCCTTTCGCTGTTTGGCGGCGTGCGGCAATTATGCCGCCGTATCCAAGGCGCTGCACAACACGTGTCGCAGGCGCTTCAGCTTGGCATGGCGCCTTCTGCAAGCGGCGCCTGGCTGCTGGCGGGCGCGCCACGCCTCACCCATAAACGGGTGGTGCGCCCCAGCAGCCTGGCCCGCAGGCTGAACCTTTTACCTGTGCACAGTCTTCCGGAAGCCTTGCCGCACCGTCAATGGCTGGAAAGCATCGCTTGCCGAACTTTGGGCGATCTTCGCCAACTCCCCCGTCAGGGGCTGCGGCAGCGCAGCAGCCCGGCCTTAGTCCATGCGCTCGATACCGCCTACGCCCAAGAACCTGAAACGCTTTCTTGGTTTGCGCCGCCCGAGCGCTTTCGTCAGTCGCTTGAGCCGAGCTTCCATCTTCACCAATCCGCGGCGCTTCTGGCCGCCAGCCAGCCTTTGCTACGGGCCTTGTGCGGTTGGCTGCAACACCGCCAAGAAGCTTTGCACGACTTCCGGCTAATCTTCCATCACGAAAAAGGGCGGCTTGCCTGCCCGCCCACACAGCTTGATCTACGCTTTTCTGCTGCCACCTGGCGCTTGGAAGATTTCAACCGGGTGCTGAAGGAACGCTTGCAGCATAGCGCCTTGCCGCGCCCCGCCATTCGTCTGGAACTGATCGCCGGGCCGTCTCACCCTCGCGCCCCTGTCAGCGACACCCTGTTCCCCGACCCCGGCCGGCACACTCAGGAAGAACAGCGCCTGCTCGACCTGCTGGTCGCACGCCTGGGCCGCCACGGCATACGTCGCCCACGGCCCCTGGCCCACCACCTGCCTGAACTGGCCAACACCTGGGCGGCAGAACTGGCCCCGCCTGCGTCTCAAGCCCTGCCTTCCAGTGTGGGTGAACACCCGCGCCCTTTCTGGTTGCTGCCTCAACCTCGGTTTTTAGAGGTCCACCAAGAACGCCCCGTCTATCAGGGCCGCCCGCTGCGCTTGGTACAAGGCCCAGAGCGCATTGAAACCGGCTGGTATACCGGCCCGCATCAGCGGCGCGATTACTTCATCGCCGAAGACCCTGACGGCGCCCGCTACTGGCTTTACCGTGAACGCGAAACCGGCGAACGCTGGTTTCTGCACGGCTTGTTTGCCTGAGGTTTTGTCTGCGCGCCCCTTTCAATCATGAAACTGCTCCCTTCTTTTCTCAGCGCCTATGCCGAACTGGACTGCATTTCCAACTTCAGCTTCCTGACTGGCGCCTCCCACCCTGAAGAGCTTATTCAACGTGCGGCCGGCCTGGGCTACCAGGCGCTGGCGCTGGCCGACGAATGCTCATTGGCGGGCGTGGTACGGGCTCACCAAGAGGCCCAACGGCACGCGCTGCATTTCATTACCGGCAGCCGTTTTCAGTTGGAAGAAGGGATGCAGATCATCGTGCTCGCCTGCAACCTGAACGGCTATGGGAATTTGTCTGAAATCATCACCCTGGCGCGCCAGCGCAGCCCAAAAGGGGAATACCGCCTGAGCCTGGCGGATATCGCCGAACCGCCTGTGGGGTTTTCCCATCTGCGCGGCCTGTCCGACTGCCTGGTGATTTTCAAGCCGGAATACGACCCACCCACCACAATCCTGGACACCCACCTCCACGCCCTTTCCGGCGTGTTTCCTCAGCGCCTGTGGCTAGGTGCCGCCCTGCATTACGGGTCAGCCGACGCACGCCACCAAGCCACTTTGCACGCTGCGGGCGCGCGCCATGGTTTGCCCCTGGTTGCCCTGGGCGGCGTGGAAATGCATCGCCGTTCGCGCCAGCCCTTGCATGACACCCTGGCAGCGATTCGCCGCAACCAGCCTGTGACCGGCATCATTGAGCACCTGCACCCCAATGCCGAGCGCCACCTGCGCAGCCGCCTACGGTTAGCGAATTTGTATCCTGGCCCATGGCTGCAAGAAACCCTAAGAATCAGCCAGCTCTGCCAATTTTCCCTGGACGAAATCCGCGTTCAATACCAATACCCGAAAGAAATCGTGCCTGCCGGCTTGACTCCCCGCCAATACCTGCGACGCGAAGCCCTGGCCGGCGCCAAACGCCGCTACCCTGAAGGCGTGCCCGCTGCGGTAATCAAACAAGTGGAAACCGAGCTTTCCATCATTGCCGAACTCGCCTACGAATCCTACTTCCTCACCGTATACGACATCGTTAAATTCGCGCGTCAACGCGGCATTCTCTGCCAGGGGCGCGGTTCTGCCGCCAACTCTGCCGTGTGTTACTGCCTGGGCATTACCGAAGTGGACCCCAGCAGCGGCAACAGCCTGTTTGCGCGTTTCATCAGCCGCGCACGCAACGAGCCTCCAGATATCGACGTTGATTTTGAACACCAGCGCCGCGAAGAAGTCATTCAATACATTTACCAGCGCTATGGGCGCGATCGTTCCGCTCTAACCGCAGTCGCCATCAGTTATCGGCACCGCAGCGCATTGCGGGATGTCGGCAAGGCGTTGGGCGTGCCCCCCGATCACGTCGATCAAACCGCCCGGTCTTTTCATTACTGGAGTGGCAAGAAAGATATCTTTGAAAAAATCCAGAGCCAGGGCCTGCCTCTTCCGGAGCGCCAGACCCGCCTGTGGGCCAGCCTGACCGAAACGCTGAAAGGTTTCCCGCGCCACCTTTCTCAGCATCCCGGAGGGTTTGTCATCTCCCACGGCAAGCTTTCCCGGCTGGTGCCGATTGAAAACGCCGCTATGCCCGACCGCAGCATTGTGCAGTGGGATAAGGACGACCTCGACGCCATGGGCCTGCTCAAGGTCGATGTCCTGGGGTTGGGCATGCTCAGCGTTTTACAGCGCTGTCTGCAATTAGCCAGTCAACAGCGGGGCCGCCCTTTCGCCTTGCAAGACATTCCCAATGACGATGCAGCCACGTTCGAGATGATTCGCCGGGCCGACACCATTGGCGTTTTCCAGATCGAATCTCGCGCTCAGATGAGCATGCTGCCCCGCTTGCAACCTCGCAAGTTCTACGACCTTGTCGTCCAAGTGGCCATTGTCCGGCCCGGCCCGATTCAAGGCGGCATGGTTCACCCGTATCTGCGTCGTCGCCAAGGGCTGGAAGACATCGGCCCGCCTTACCCCAAACTGCAGAAGGTGCTGGAACGCACGTTAGGCGTTCCTATTTTCCAAGAGCAAGCCATGCAAATCGCCATGGTGGCTGCGGATTTCAGCGCAGACGAAGCCGATGAGTTGCGCCGCGCCATGGCCGCTTGGCGGCGCCGGGGCAGTGTCGAGCGTTTCCGCCAACGTTTGCTTCAAGGCATGAAGAAAAACGGCTACAAGAAAGACTTTGCTGAACAGATTTTCAAACAATTGGAAGGCTTTGGGGAATATGGCTTCCCTGAAAGCCATGCCGCCAGCTTTGCCAAGCTGGCCTATTACAGCGCCTGGTTCAAATGCCATGAGCCTGCCGCCTTTCTGGCTGCCTTGCTGAATTCCCAACCCATGGGCTTTTACGCCCCCAGCCAGTTGGTTCAGGCGGCCCGGCGTCAAGGCGTTGAAGTACGCGCCGTGGATGTTCAACATAGCCGGTGGGAAACCACCTTGGAAGCCGCTGCTTACGGAGCTCACCCCGCCCTGCCCGATCGCCCTGGCAACCCCTCCAGTGCATTGTCGACTCGCCCGCCTTCCCCCGCTGTGCGGCTAGGCCTGAATCAAATCACGGGGTTATCTGAACAGGCAAGCAGGCGTATTGAACACGCCCGGCAAGGCTCGCCCTTCTCCTCGGCCCAAGATCTCGCCACCCGAGCGAGCCTGGACAGGCATGAAATGAATGCCTTGGCCGCCGCCAACGCCCTTCAGGCCCTCAGCGGCGACAGACGGCAAGCACAGTGGCAATCTGCCCTGAAAGCGCCAAAGGGGCTGCTGCGTGGAGCGCCTATCCATGAAGCGCAACACCCGCTTCTTCCTCCCATGTCGGAAGGCGAACATATTGTCAGCGATTACCAGAAAACCGGCCTCACTCTTAGGCGCCACCCCCTGGCTTTGCTGCGCGCCCGCTTGCATCGTCAACAATTTGTTCCCGCCGACACATTGCTTGCAGACTGGCCCGACCGGCGTCTGGCCCGCGCCTGCGGTCTGGTGACGACACGCCAGCGCCCAGGCACGGCCAAAGGCGTGGTGTTTGTCACACTCGAAGACGAAAGTGGTCATATCAACGTAATTGTGCGCCCCGATCTGGCCGAGAAGCAGCATGCCGAGTTGGTAGGTGCGCAGCTATTGGGCGTGTATGGGGTCTGGCAACGGCAGCAATCCGTCTGCCATTTGGTCGCCCGCCGCTTGGTAGACCTCTCACACCTGCTTGGCGCCTTACGCACCTCCAGCCGAGACTTCCATTAAAATCAATGTTTTGGAAGCCAAACAGGAAGACCACCATGGGCAGTACGCTCAAGACCCGACTCTCCGACGCCGTTAAAGATGCCATGCGCGCTCGCGATAGCGCCCGCCTTGGCACCCTGCGCCTGATTCAGGCCGCAATCAAGCAAAAGGAAGTCGACGATCGTCAGGAACTCTCCGACGCCGACATCACCGCCATTCTTGAAAAGCAGGTCAAGCAGCGCCGTGAATCCATTGCAGCCTACGAACAGGCCGGTCGCACGGAAACCGCTGAACAAGAAAAAGCCGAAATCGCCGTATTACAGGAATTCCTGCCTAAAGCCGCAGAGCCTGCTGAAGTCGATGCCGCCATCACAGCCGCACTGGAAGAAGTTCATGCTCAAGGTGTGACAGGCCCGGCCGCCATGGGCAAAGTGATGGGCTTGCTTAAAACCCGCTTGGCAGGGCGCGCCGACATGGCCGCTGTCTCCGCCCAGGTGAAGGCCCGCCTCTTGTAAAGCTATGCGCTTTTAGGCGCACCAATGAAAAACGGCAGGAAGCGGCTCAACTTGGCGCTCCCTGCCGTTTTTCATGGCTTGCATGCCAATAACTCCAAATTATCCGACTTCGTTCAGTGCGGGTGCATCATTGCAAGCGCTGCAGGAATAATCCACATACCCCGCAGAACCGTTGCCGTAGAAAGTAGAAGTATCCCAATCGCGCAGCTCAATGCCGTCTTTCAAACGCCGCACCAGATCGGGGTTAGAAATGAACAGCCGCCCAAATGCCACCGCATCGGCCCGGCTTTCGTTGATGGCCTGCTCAGCGCGTTCCAAGGTGTATTCCTGGTTGGCAATCACAAACCCACCAAACTTGCGCCGTAGCTCAGCCGTCAAATACTCACGGCCTGCCGCTTCACGCACAAACAAAAAACCGACCCCGCGTTGGCCGAGCTCTTGCGCCACGTGGCCAAACAAGGATTCAGGGTCGGAATCATGAATATCGTGCAAATTGCCATAAGGTGACAGATGTACGCCGATGCGCCCTGCCCCCCAAACACCAGTGCAAGCATCAACGATTTCCATAAGGAAACGGGCCCGGTTTTCAACACTGCCGCCGTAATCATCCTGACGCTTATTTGTGCTATCCTGCAGGAATTGGTCGATCAAATATCCATTTGCAGCATGGATTTCCACCCCATCAAACCCCGCGTCGCGCGCGTGGCCTGCCGCATCGGCGAAATCTTGCACAATGCTGGGGATCTCTTCCGTGTGCAAAGCGCGCGGCGTGACATAGTTACGCTCGGGCGCCAGCAAACTGCCATCGCCCTCGCAAGCGATGGCGCTAGGCGCAACTGGGATTTCACCGTTCAGGTGTTCCGGGTCGGAGACTCTGCCTACATGCCACAGCTGTACAAATATTTTGCCGCCCTTATCGTGGACGGCACTGGTGATTTTGCGCCAGCCATCCACCTGTGCAGACGACCAGATTCCTGGCGTGTTTTCGTAACCCACTCCTTGCGGCGACACGGAAGTCGCTTCACTTAGAATCAGCCCAGCACTGGCACGTTGGCTGTAATATAGCCGCATGAGGTCATTTGGAACTCGCCCGTCGCCGACACGGGCGCGCGTCATTGGAGCCATCACGACACGGTTGCGCAAAAAGACTGCCCCCATTTGAATAGGGTCAAACAAGCTTGTCATATGTGAGGCCAGCATTTGATTTTTCAGAATCATATATAAGGGTTTTTACCAGAATTTGAGCCACGCTGCATCTTGGTCTTACTTGTTGTTTCCATCAAAACTCAAGGATTTACACATAAAATGGCACAGTTTGCCGTCATTGGATTAGGCCGGTTTGGGGCCGCTGCTTCCCTTGAACTCATCCGAATGGGCCATCTGGTTCTGGGTGTAGATGCCGACTCAAAGATCATTGAAAAATACGCAGACAAGCTCAGTCGCACTGCCATTGCCGATGCCTCCGACGGCGCAACCATAGAAGAACTGGGGCTCGACCACTACGATGTCGTGCTGGTTGCCATTGGCGAAAACATCCAGGCCAGCCTCTTGTGTGTCGTGCACCTCAAAACGCTCGGCATTCAAAATGTTTGGGTGAAGGCGTCATCTCACGCTCAACACCTCATTCTTAGCAAACTAGGCGTATCGCGTGTCATTCACCCTGAAGAAGAAATGGGTGTACGTGTCGCTCAAGCCTTGAGCTACCCCATGGTGAATGACTACATCCCAATAGGAAATGGGGAGTTTGTGGTGGAAATCCGCGTCAGCGATCGGCTTGATGGTAAACCGCTGTCCAGCTTCCTGAATGGCGGCCGCGATATGCCGGAAGTGCTATTGATTAAGCACCGCAGCGAAGCCATCACACATCCGCCTGCTGATCACGTGGTTTACGCCAAAGATCTCCTGGTCTTGTTTGGCACACTGGAATCCCTGCGGGCCTTGGCTCCACGACTCGCTTAAGCTGCTATGCCACGTTTCTCTCCCCAACGCGGCCTGCACCGCATCAGGCGTATCCGCCGAGAAGGCCGGTTGGGCGCCAGCCCTCCCAGTGTGCTGGCAGGCGGGTTTCTCGGCCTTATCTTATTAGGCACCATGTTGCTTGCGCTGCCATTCGCGGGCAAAGATCACCCACTTTCACTGTTTGAAGCGCTCTTCACCGCGACCGCCTCTGTCACGGTAACCGGCTTATCTATTGTCTCGCCTCAGGAACTCAGCCTGTTCGGCCAATGGGTCAGCATCATCCTGGTGCAAATTGGTGGTTTGGGCTTTGTCACCATTGCCGTGGTGTCGGCCATCACCCTGGGCCACCGCATGAGCCTGCGCCAGCAATCTCTGGCGCTTGAAGCATTCAACCAAACCAGCACCGCGCGCCTCACGCAAACAGCGCTATCTGTACTTAAGATAACGGTCACTATAGAAGCCGGCATGGCCGTCCTGCTCTTTCTATGGTGGTGGCTCAAAGGCTCACTGGATGCTCTGCCCGCCCTGCGTTATGCCGTTTTTCACGCCATTGCTGCGTTCAATAACTCCGGCTACTCCTTGTTCAACGACAGCTTGGCATCGTTTAACGACGACGGCATCACCATCGCCATCCTGTCCACAACAATTATTCTGGGCGGCATCGGTTTCCCCATTATTGTGGAAGTGCTGCGCAAGAAACGCTGGGCCACCCTACAACCCTATGTGCGTCTTATTCTGCTGACCACGGCGCTACTTAACCTTTTAGGGTTTATCGGGATCTGGTTGCTGGAGGCCCGCAACCCCGCCACGCTGGGCGCCTTGGAATGGACAGACCAAGCGCGCGCCGCCTGGATGCAAAGCGTCGCCCTGCGCACTGCGGGTTTCAGCTCCTTCCAGATGGACGCCATGGACGACAGCACTACGCTGCTGGCTGCCGTACTCATGTTCATCGGCGGCGGCTCAATGAGTACGGCGGGCGGCATTAAGCTAGGTACATTTATTGTCATCATGGCAACCGTCTTTGCCTACCTCATGCAGCGCAAGGAAGTGGTGCTAATGCAGCGCAGCATCGCGCCGGAAACCATACACAAAACGCTGGCCGTCGTCGTCGTCACCCTACTGGCTGCGGTATTTTCCTTGCTGCTTCTCACCATTTTTGAAGACCATCCGCTGTCTAGCCTAATGCTGGAAGTCGTTGGCGCACTAAGCACCACAGGTCTGTCACAAGCCCTGACACCGGAACTGTCTCGCGCCAGCCATTGCGTGCTGCTGCTTCTCATGTTTATGGGCCGGGTCGGCCCTCTTACCCTGGTTTACAGCTTGGCTATCCGTAACCGCCGTGCCAGTCGCGTGCGTTATCCTGAAATGGAATTCCAAGTCGGCTGAATGTCAGCTCGCCCATATTCAAGGACTAGCGACTTTACACAAATATTTTTTCTATGTTATATTCATGTTCTTCGCTCATCACGCACACCAGCTTTTTGAGCGGAAACAGTGAAATGCTAACCGCGATTGCAGGCATACCCTGCCAGCAAAAAACGGATAGATACGGGGCGTAGCGCAGCCTGGTAGCGCACTTGCATGGGGTGCAAGGGGTCGCGAGTTCGAATCCCGCCGTCCCGACCAATACCCTCAAGGGCTTACAGCTTAATTGCTGTAAGCCCTTGTTATTTTGTGCCCTCGCTAAATGGGGGTCAGACCCCTTTCCATTCACTTATCAACACAAACCGTGAATACCCCTGTGGACAATACAGGAACAATTGCCGCAACCCCTTGATCCACAAAGCCTTCCCGTCGCCTGGTCACAAAAAAGTCACATACGAATCTTCACATTCAAGCTGACAACAATCTTAAACCGGGACAGACCCTATTTCCACAATTGCACCTACGCAACACTTATTCCAACTGACAGCTCATTTGATACACTTGTCGCAAATTTACGAGTTGAGAAAATCAGGGGATTTATCAACAAAACCCGTTGAAAGGCTTGTGGATATCACGCGAACAACAACCATAACTCATTGATATATAAGCGACTAATAGCTAACGCTCACAAAACAGCCAAGAGTCCCTTCAAGCCGTTTTGAGCTTGTTCTTACTTCACGAGAATTAACGTTCCCTCCCCGCTGCTTGCTACTCCTTGCCGCTACAATTATTTAGCAAACTCAAATATTTCCCTATCCAATTTCTTTGATGACTGTTAAAAAAGCAGCCTATACGGCCATCATGGCTAAGCTTGTGCCAGAAGGTACGAGTGCCAAGCAATACTTGTGGATAGCGCTAGGCATTTTTCTTTTTTGCCTGTTGGGCATCTCTTCGCGCCCTATGGGCGCACTGTCAACATTGTGGCCTGCCAACGCCCTAATGCTGGGCATATTCCTGCACAGTCCACACCTAGCCTCTCCCCTTGGTTGGTGCAGTGCCGCGACCGCTTATGTTTTGGCCGACCTTTTAACAGGTAACGATCTGTTAACAACCCTGCTCTTGAATTCGACCAACTTCGTCGGCGTTGGCGTTGCCCTGGCTGTGAGCAATCGTCTGGGCCATGTTGTTGAAAAGAGCTTGAACGGGCCGTTTAATTTAACGACGCTATTCCTGTCTATTGTGGCCGCCTCCCTGGCTTCGGGAATGGCGGGAGGCATAGTGTTATGGCTCTTACAGGGCCAACCCATTTGGTTTACTGCCGCAGGGTGGGTGGTTTCTGAACTCCTGTGCTACACCATCTTCCTGCCCTGTATTCTCAGTATGCCTCGGCCAAGCGCGTGGCGTATACGTGAACGTCGCATCAGCCAGCGCAAGTATGCGCCGCTCGTCATGTTTATCGTGGCTCTCTTGGCTGCAGTCATCATTGGCGGCCCTGGCGCTTTGGCATTCCCGCTGCTCGCCCTACTCGCCTGCGCTTTGTCATATGGCATATTCGCAACCTCATTGCTCACTCTGGTCGCCAGCCTCTGGACTTTAATCGTGACGTCGTCCGGCAATATCTTGCACATTGCCACCACTGGCGATATCTATGCTTTACTTTCTATACGTTTTGGCGTGGCCTCCATTGCGCTCGCGCCAATCGTTGTGGCGTATGTGACTGCCGCACAAGAGAACAGCCTGAAAGCACTACGCTACATGGCCGAACATGATGCCCTGACAGGTCTGCTCAACCGACGGACCTTCCGCCAGCGCGCCGGGGATACATTGGCCCAGCTGCATGAAAAAGGGAAACCTGTCGCTGTTTTGATGATCGACATTGATCATTTCAAAAATATCAACGACACCTACGGGCATGCGGCCGGCGACGAAGCGCTTCGTGAAACAGCCCAACGCTTGCGCGCAGTGCTGCGCCGCGAGGACTTATGCGGTCGAATTGGCGGTGAAGAGTTTCTGGTGCTCATTCCAGAATGTACACCCTATTTTCTCAAAGATATCACCCAACGGATTCACGCAGCCATCCGTCATGAAGTCCTGCTGCCACACACACAACAACCTCTGACAATCACAGTAAGCATCGGCGCAACCCTGTGCGATCCCGCCCCGCCCCTTCTGGAGCCCATGTTGCTACAAGCGGACAAAGCGCTCTATACCGCGAAGGAGCAAGGCCGCAATAGAACCCGCCTTACTTAAAAAAATCGGGTACGCTGCTATCTCAATCAGGACTCACGCTTATGACCCTTACTGAGCTACAGAAAAAATGCAAGGAATTCTACGAGAGCAAACTGCGGGGTAATCAGATGCTCATCGTCAGAAAACAGATGGAGCGATATGGCCTGGTCGGCTCCGTTGGCTTCGTCGTCCTGGTTGTTTTCATCGCGTTCATTGACTCCGATTTTTCACAGTCGGTCGCTGCAGCAATCGCCGTGGTCTTGGCGGCAGCGGGCATTTATTTGATCGCTCGCGGGGACGACGGCAACTTTGCATTGGTCGAAGACCAAAAGCGTTCTCTCATGGCGATCGCCACTCAGGTTCGCGTGCTGTACGACAAGCTGTACGAACTGCAAACCAATAATAAAACGCTGCCGCCGGCCGAGTTCCGGGAATATTTCCACGCTCAGCGAGAAGCCCTGCTCTCCTACGATCGTGAAACCCTGGCATGTATGTATGCGCTCAAAGTGCAGCAAAAGAGCAAGCCGGGTGACTCAGGCCAAAACAATATCTACGACGCCTTCCTGGCATTGGAAAGAAATTTTTCGGCCATGTGCAGTGAGAGTGAACTGCTTAAGGAAAAAAGCGTATCGAGTCCAAAAGCCCGTGACCGCCTGCTGGAAAGCGCCCACCAAACCCTGATAGCCATTACCGCCCTGGACACCAAATCGTTGCAGGACGCCTATCAGAACATGCAGGAATCAAGCGATTTCTTCGCTTTGCTTCGAGAAGACCTGATAGCCACCCACCCGCAATCAACCCCACAGCCCGGGCTTGCCGAATTCACAAATCGCCCCCGCAGCGCAGCGCGCTCACCCCTCTCCGAACCCGCAACGCCGCCTGTTGAGCATCACACCGAGACCCCGCCCGTGGCGGAAAATCAAGAAGGCGAGCAGCCAGCCCTCTCGGCCCCGAAGCTAGAAAAAACTAATGTGCCGTCGTTTCTTGCCAAGACCGCCGACGATTTTGAATCGCTGGGTTTTAGCGAGCTGACCACTCTGATCCCCCTATACCGCCGCCCGACCGATGTCGATTTTGTACGCCTCTATCAAGCCGCCCCCTATGCGCTGCAGCAGGTGCAGAACTCAACCGATCTCACCTTAGAGCAGATTTCGGCCATGCTGCGCGCCGAGTTCATCAGCTTGGCGCCACAAGATGAGGCAACGCATTCCAGGGCAGCAGCGTTGCTTGAGAACTTTTCTCTGGCCATCGACAAACTTGATGCAAAACCTTCGCCCGTCGTGGGTACGCTCTGGGCTTTGATGCTGTTTGGCCGGGAGGCTGAAGTATTGAGCGACACAGCTCGGGAAGAGAGAATACAAACTGACCTGGAAGCGATCAGGGCAAGAAACCACTTCGACACGTTGCTGCCTCGAAAATCATCGGATGGCCCCGCAGAAGCTCACGCCATACCGCTGGAAACACAGCTGCAGCAGCACGAAGAACGCCTTCGCGAGCGTTATGCGACGCAAGACAGCCTCAAAACCTTCTACTACCGCATCGGGCAATACGTGAACCATTTGGAGGGCTATGTGGACTATGCTCTAAGCCGCGAGGAGATTGAGAAAAGTTTGGCTTAAGCAGCCCGCCCGCGACCCCGCTACTTATCAACACAAACCGTGAATAGGCTTGTGGAAAACCAAAGAACATCGCCCACAAACCATTGATATTTATTGGTTTTTTATCCGCTGATCATAAAAGGGCCATAAAGGCGGCGGGTGAATAAGCCTTACCGAACACGGGAAGTATCCACATAAGTGCGAAGACACACTCATTCTGAGCCGCCATACAAAAAGGCCGCTACAAAATAATGTAGCGGCCTTTTTGCAATGCTGGTTGCGGGGGCAGGATTTGAACCTACGACCTTCGGGTTATGAGCCCGACGAGCTGCCAGACTGCTCCACCCCGCGTCTGACTGGTTTCACACACATGTATTACCATGTGCTTGCTTGCGTTGTTCTGCAAGTGAAAGAATGACTATAGCGTGTTTTACAAGGGCTTGTCAAGCACCCGGCCCCTCTATTTAAAAATCGCGCTATTTCATGCGCCCACATAAGTAAGCCAATGCCGCCACGATAGCAACGCTGGCAATCGGGTTGGCGCGCACCATATCTTTTGCGCATATCAGCGCGCCTTCGAGCACGTCAGTACTGTCGTCAACGAAGTCCTGAGCCGTCGTTTTTGCGCGCCGTGTGGCGTTTGACGCTTTGCTGGCGGAACTAGAAATCGCGTTATCGGCGTGCTCAGCTACGTCCTCAATCACTTCTTTTGCCTTGTCGCTAGGTGATGCCATATCACTTTCTCCAATAATGGTTGTCGATAGGAACGCTGCGTTAAGCGCAAGTGTGAGTCATTGTCATGCAGAACCGCTGAACCAATATTTCGCCATGTAACCAAAGCCTATCAATACATGGGGATTACCCCCATAAACTGTGCACAACTTAAGGGAAAACCCTTTGAGAATTGAAAAATCCTTTGAAATAACAACGCTCTATATCGCCCTGATCAATCTAAAGCCAAATCATTAAAAAATGACGAAATTTACCTTTGCACACGTCGTATACGCACATAGGTGAGCACATCTTGGAGATTATCCCCAATTTCTGTGAACAACCATCTGTAAAACCCGCAAACATTACAAATTAATTTATATTTATCAAGCAGTTAAGGTTCATTGTTCAGTAAAAACCCAGCCAGCCTCTTGGCCGCCAAATACGGTCTGACAAGGGGCTGACCCTACTTGCTGAAAGCAATGAAGCACTCTCGTGGTATCGACCTCAGCGTGTCCGCTGCGAACCGGCTGCGCTTGCCCCGCCCTCCACGGTAGACTTGCGCGTAGGCGCGCGCCCCCCCACATATAGTTTCAATTACATATAATTAGTACCACTTCGAACTGGCAAGCACCTGAAATGCAGGAGCCATCAGCGGCGGGTACACTCAGGGGTGCGGCACAAGCCTACAATAACCGCCAATCACCGAGCCGCACACTCATATGATGAACGACACGGGCCCGACCGAACTTATCTGCTCACCTGAGAGCCTGATCCAGACGCTGCCTGGTGTGGTCTACTGTGCCCGCGTGGATGAGCACTGGACACTTGAGTTTATCAGCGCTGGGTGCCTGGATCTCACGGGCTACCACCCTGAAGAACTCCTCCACAACAATGTTGTTTCCTTTGGGGTTCTTATACATCCCAACGACCAAGCCATTGTTCGCAACCAGGTTCTGGAAGCGCTCCGGCAGGGGCGACGGTATGCAATCGAATATCGTATCCGCCATCGCAATGGCGAGTACCGCTGGGTGTCTGAAAACGGCTCGCTCTACCGCAGCGAAGTCAGCAATAACAGCTTGTTGCTCATTGCCGGTCACATACAAGATGCGACCACAAAGAAAGAAACCGAAGAGGCCTATCGGGAAGCCGAACGGCGCTATCGCAGCATTTTTGAGAACACGGTTGAAGGCATCTACCAATCGACCGAGACGGGCCGTTTCATCACCGCCAACCCGTCCATGGCCCGCATGCTTGGGTACGACACGCCCGAAAACATGCTGCACAGCATCGATAACATTCACAACCAGTTTTATGTTGACCCCAATCGGCGCAAAGATTTTCTGAATCTCATTTTTCAGGAAGGGGTTGTCAAGGATTTCGAATCGCAGGTTTATCGGCGCGACCGTTCCATCATCTGGATATCTGAAAACGTTCGAATCGTAAAAGATAACAACGGCAAGCTGCTGTTTTTTGAAGGCACAGTCGAAGACATCAGCGAACGTAAACTACAAGAAACGGTCGCCCACTACCAAGCCACCCACGACACGCTCACCGGCCTGCTAAATCGCAATGCGCTGGCAACACGCCTAGCCGATGCCTTGGCACAGCGAGCGCCTGGCAAGTACGTGGCGATTCTGTATGTGGATCTCGACCAGTTTAAATATGTGAATGACAGCCTGGGCCACCAGATAGGCGACCAGTTTCTGCGCATCGTCGCCAGCCGGCTGTCTGCCTGCCTGAGCAGCACGGACGCAGTAGCACGCCAGGGCGGCGACGAATTCATTGTGCTGCTCAACAACCTGCCTTCACCCGAAGCCGTCACACACACCGCACAGGCTATCCTGACCAGCATTGCTCAGCCATGGCGCGTCAATGGGTACGACATTCATGCCACGTGTAGTATCGGCATCAGTATCGCGCCCTCCGACGCCACGGACGCTGACACCATGCTGCGTCAGGCCGATGCGGCCATGTTCCGTGCTAAAGCCCTGGGGCGGAATAATTATCGGCACTTTACCGCTAATCTGGGCAATAAGGCCTTTGACCGCCTGGAATGGATTAACAAGCTCCGTAATGCGCTGGCCAACGATGAATTCTTGCTGCATTATCAGCCCAAAATCGAAGTCCTGAGCGGGCGTATTGTGGGGGCGGAAGCACTGCTGCGCTGGCGCGTCGCCGATGGCAGCATGATATCGCCGGCGGACTTCATCCCTCTAGCCGAGGAAGTCGGGCTGATTGTCCCTATTGGGGAATGGGTGCTGCGCGAAGCTTGCCGTATGAACCGCAGCTGGCAGAATGCTGGTTATCGCCCCATACCCATAGCCGTCAACATTTCAGCCATTCAGCTTGAACGAGACGACTTAGTCGATAAAGTAGTACAGGTCTTGGAAGAAACCGGCCTGACGCCGCATTACCTTGAGGTGGAAATCACCGAAAGCGCCTTGATGAGCGACGTCAACCAGTCCATCCATACACTGCAACGCCTGCGCGAGTTGGGTGTGCGCAGCGCCATTGACGACTTCGGAACCGGGTATTCCAGTCTCGCCCACCTGAAGCGATTTGCGGTCGATACCCTCAAGATCGACCGCTCTTTTATCAGTAATATCACGCAAGATCGCGGCAATATCGGCATTGTTCAGGCCATTATTTCACTCGCCCATACTCTTGGGCTGATGGTCGTGGCCGAGGGGGTGGAAACCCCCGAAGAATACCGGCACCTGAGCGCCCGTGGCTGTGATCAGATTCAGGGCTACTATAGCGGTCGTCCCATGACGGCCGAAGCGCTGGCCGAAAAGCTGCGCGCCCAACGCTGATAGCACTTTTTTCTCAGAAACAATGCAGAACTCTTCCATTCTGTCGCCGGAAACGGCGGCACGACAAACACTTTCTACACAAAACCCTTATTTGGACTGGCTTGGCGTACAACTCGCCGTATGGCGGGAAGACTACGCAGAAATGCATTTACCCATCGTGAAGAATGTGACCAACCGCACAGCTCGCGTCCATGGCGGAGTCTTGTGTACTTTGCTCGATTCGGTAGCCGGATATAGCGGCTGCTACCGCCCCGAAGGCGAGCCGGCCGTCCATTCCGTTACACTATCGCTCACCACCCAGTTTCTTGATAGTGGTGAGGGTAAATGGCTGATCGCATCGGGCCGCCCGGAAAAGATCGGACGCACCGTTTTTTTCGCTCGATCAGAAGTCTGGATGGACGGCGAACACTTGGTCGCCTCGGCGTCCGGCACGTTCAAGTATGTTCGTCATAAAGCCTGAATCCTCATCACAACGCTCGAGGACATCTACCATGCGTCAATTGCTGCCTGCCCTTTTATTTGCTTCAGCCTGCTGGCTACTGTCAGCGCCGGTTCATGCGCAAAAACAGCTGGAATGCACCGTTAACGCCGTCCACGATGGCGACAGCATGAGAGTGCTCTGCCCCGGCGAACGCGGCACCTTGCGCGTACGCATGCAACAGATCGACGCTCCCGAACTCGAACAGGCGCACGGCCTGCGTTCCCGCGATTATCTGCGTAAGCTGTGCCGCCCGGGCTCCACGGCGCTCATCCTCACCGATGGCCATGATCAGTACGATCGCATACTGGGCGATGTGTTCTGCGACGGCAAAAACGTCAATGAGGAAATGGTAGCCTCGGGCTCGGCCTGGGTGTACAACCGTTATGTCAAAGACCGCAGCCTGTATCGTTTACAAGATCAGGCCAAAGCCAGCAGAAGCGGCCTGTGGGGGCGGCGCAACCCGCAAGCACCCTGGCAGTGGCGCTATGAGCAGCGCAACCGAAACTAAACTGAACAGTGCACGATGAGCGCCCCCGCCGCGACAACTCCCCCTTCACGCATGCCATTTGCCGTCTCGCATGTGGCGGCAGGTTTTGTCGCAGTGCTGGTCGGCTACACCAGTTCGGTGGCGATTATTTTCCAGGCGGCCATGGCCGCCGGGGCCACGCCGGCTGAGTTGTCCTCATGGATGTGGGCCTTGGGCATCGGCATGGGCGCCACCTGCATCGGCTTGTCCTTATACTTTCGCACTCCTATTCTTACTGCCTGGTCCACTCCTGGTGCTGCCTTGCTGGTCACCGGTCTGGAAGGCCTGAACATGCATCAGGCTATTGGCGTGTTTTTATCTACGTCGGTACTAATCACCCTGGCGGGCGCCAGCGGTACCTTTCAGCGCTTAATGGAATGGGTGCCTCGCCATTTGGCCGCCGCTATGCTGGCAGGCATTCTCGTGCGCTTTGGCATGGACACCTTCTCATCCATGCAGTCACAGCCGTTGCTTGTCGCCGCCATGTTTGCAACCTGGCTGGCCGCCCGCCTGATTACCCCCCGCTACACCGTTCCGCTCGCTTTGGCCGCGGGCATCGTATGCGCAGGGCTGATGGGCTTGTTGCGACTCGACACCCTGGATTGGACACCCGCCCGGCCGGTACTTATGCTGCCTGAATTTTCCTGGTCGGCTTTCGTGGGCGTGGCTCTGCCTTTGTTCATTGTCAGCATGACATCGCAGAACGTGCCAGGGCTGGCAGTCTTGCGCGCTAACGGCTACACCACACCGGCCAGCCCCCTTATCAGCTGGACCGGGCTCGCCGGCGTCGTACTGGCCCCTTTTGGGGGCTTTTCATTCAATCTGGCAGCCATCACAGCAGCTATCTGCATGAGCCGCGACGCCGACCCGGAGCCTCAGCGCCGCTATATGGCCGCAGTGTGGGCAGGCGTGTTCTATTTGTTCACGGGAATTTTCGGCGCCACCGTGGTCAGCCTTTTCGCCGCTTTTCCCATCGAATTGGTCGCCGCAATTGCCGGGCTGGCATTATTGGGAACCATTGCAGGTAGCTTGGCTGGGGCGCTACAAGAAGAAAAAGGCCGCGATGCGGCCATTGTGACTTTTTTAGGGACAGCCTCCGGGCTGGCCCTATTTGGTATCGGCAGCGCTTTCTGGGGGTTGTTACTTGGCATGTTGGTTCATGGCTTGAGCCCCCGGCGCGTGTAAGGCCAATACGCTTCAGGCAGCTTATGCCTTCTGCGCAACAGCTTTAACTTCTATTCCCGCTTCTTGCAGCGCAGCGCGTATTTCCCTGGCAAAAACGACGGCACCGGGCTGGTCGCCGTGTATGCACAACGTGTCGGCCCGGACTTCTACATCTGTGCCATCGACGGCAGTAACCCGCCCTTCCTGCACCATACGTAATACTTGCCGGATAGACTGCTGCGGGTCCTCAATCATGGCATCGGGCCGACTGCGCGGGGTGAGGCTGCCATCGGGTTGGTAGCTGCGATCGGCGAACACTTCGTGCGCCACAACCAAGCCGACATCTTCTGCCACTCGCGCCATGTCACTGGAAGCCAAGGCGTAAAAAACCAGCGCAGGATCAATATCGTGCACCGCCTGCGCCAGCGCCCGGGCCAAAGACATATCGCGCACAGCCATGTTGTACAAGGCGCCATGCGCCTTGACATGGTGCAGGCGCGCACCTTGGCTGGCTGCAGTGGCGGCCAGCGCGCCAACTTGTACGACAACTAGGTCGTAAGCCTGTTGCGGCGTGATATCCATATTGCGACGCCCAAAACCGGAAAGGTCAGGCAAGCCGGGATGCGCACCAATGGCCACGCCCTCGCCAAGCGCTGCTGCGACTGTTTTGCGCATGGTGCCAGGGTCGCCTGCATGAAAACCACAAGCGATATTGGCGGAAGTTACCAGCGGCAGGACTTCAGCGTCATTACCCATGACCCAAGGCCCAAAGCTTTCTCCCATGTCGCAATTCAGATCGATGGACAACGTCATCCCGGTGCTCCTCCAGTTTTTATTTGATGTGGGCGGGTTGGCGCCAATTCAAACGGTAAACGATTCGCCGCAACCGCAATTGGCTTTTTCGTTGGGGTTGAGGAATTTGAAACCCTCGTTCAAGCCTTCGCGCACGAAATCGACCTGAGTGCCATCAATGTATTGCAGGCTATCTGGATCGATAAATAGTTTGACCCCGTGCTGCTCGACGAGCAGATCTTCTGCGCGTGGCTCGTCTACATATTCCATTTTGTAGGCCAGGCCTGAACACCCGGTTGTCTTGATGCCAAGACGCAGCCCAATGCCTTTGCCGCGTTTATCGAGATAGCGGGCAATGTGCTCAGCGGCCCGTTCGCTGATTGTGATGTTGTTCATGCATACACCTTTTGCTTGTCTTTGTAGTCTTGAATGGCGGCGCGAATGGCGTCTTCCGCCAGTAATGCAAAATGCAGCCGCGCCGTTGGCAGTACAAGAGCCTCGGCAATGGGTTGGTAAGTCAGGGCCTGAGCTTGATCAAGGGAAGTGCCAACCAGCCCTTCAGCCAACCACGAGCCCGCAGCAATCAGCGCGGGCGGCCCGTAAGCTTGGAAACGCGTGTCGGAAATCAGGCTGTTGGTGACGCGGATCTGCAAGCGTAAGACCCCGCCTGTTTCACGCGTGCCCGCAACGCCCGTTCCGACATCTGTCGCATCAGCTTCAAACCGCCCCACATGGCGGGGCTGCTCGAAATGATCGGTCAATAATTCACTATATACCATACGCATGCGGCACCTCTCAGCTTTCCACTTCCCAGAGGGGTGACAGATTCCTCAGCCGTTCGACCAAGGTACGCACTTCCAGTATGGCCGCATCGACATCGGCTTCAGTGGTCTGACGCCCCAGGCTGAAACGGATGGCGCTGCGCGCGAGTTCATCGCTGCGGCCCAAGGCTTTCATGACATACGAAGGCTCTTGACTCGCTGAGGTACAGGCGGAGCCGCTAGAAACGGCAATGCCCTTGAGGCCGGCCAACAGCGATTCGCCTTCCACATGCGCAAAACTGACATTCAGGTTATGAGGGACTCGCCGCAGCGGATCGCCGTTAAGCCACACTTGCTCCAAAGTGGACAGCCCGGCCCATAAACGATCACGCAATGCCTGGATACGCAGCAATTCCTCGGCCATTTCAAGGCGCGCCAGACGGAAGGCTTCTCCCATGCCGACAATCTGATGGGTAGCCAGTGTGCCGGAGCGATAACCTTTTTCATGGCCACCGCCATGGATTTGCGCCTGCAAACGCACACGTGGCTTACGCCTTACGTACAGAGCGCCTACCCCCTTGGGCCCATAGGTCTTGTGGGCGGACATGGACAACAGATCAACCGGCCATTCTGAAAGATCGATGGCCACCTTGCCCGTCGCCTGGGCTGCATCAACATGAAACAGCACACCGCGCTCTTGGCAGATTGCAGCCAGGGCGGGAATGTCTTGAACGACGCCGATCTCGTTGTTGACAGCCATTACCGACGCCAGCATGGTGTCGGGACGCAATGCCGCAGCAAACGCGGCTGGATCAACCAAGCCAGACTCGGCGACAGGCAGATACGTGACTTCAAACCCCTGCCGTTCGAGTTCTTGGCAGGTATCAAGCACCGCCTTATGTTCCGTGCAGACCGTGACAATATGCTTGCCGCGCTCCGCATAAAACTGGGCGGCGCCTTTAAGGGCCAAATTGTTAGATTCCGTGGCGCCGGACGTCCAGACGATTTCACGCGGGTCGGCGCCAATGAGCCGGGCGACCTCTTCGCGAGCGTTCTCGACTGCGTCTTCGGCGTCCCAACCATATATGTGTGTATTGGAGGCCGGGTTGCCAAAGTGTTCCGCCAGCCAAGGCAGCATGGCCTCAACCACGCGCGGGTCGACAGGCGTGGTTGCAGCATAATCGAGGTAAATGGGGTGCGGGTGCTTCAAAGGCTCCATTGCCATGATTCAGACCTTCTAGGCAGGATGACGGCTCATCAGGGCTTCGCCTTTGGCGGCCAACTGTGCTTTGGTCGCTTCTTCAAGCTGACGCATGCGTTGTTGGTCAACCAGGTCTTGCAGCGAGACAGAATCCAGGTAGTCAATCATTTTGCGGTTAAGCGTCATCCAGAGGTCGTGCGTCATACAGGTCGTTGCGCCAGGCGAACGCCCCACTTTGCAATTCCCCCTGCCACCGCAATTGGTAGCATCTAGGGGCTCATCCACAGCGAAAATGATGTCGGCCACCGTGATATTTCGCGCCAGCCTGGCCAGGGAATACCCCCCGCCCGGCCCCCGCACGCTGTCTACTAATTCGTGGCGGCGCAGCTTGCCGAAAAGCTGTTCAAGATAGGATAGGGAAATGTTTTGGCGTTCGCTGATTGTGGCCAGCGTGACTGGCCCGCGCTGTTGTCGCAATGCCAAGTCGATCATGGCTGTAACAGCGAACCGCCCTTTTGTTGTCAAACGCATGACGGACTCCTTCCCCTGTAAAGGCTGGAAAGCATGGCCGCCAGACGGTTATCCGCACGGCCACGTCGATGCATAAATTATAACAAAACCCGAGTAATTTAATAGGGTACTCGGCCAAATACTGGTTGCTCAGACGCAAAAACCGCGTTCGGGACGCGGTTTTTTCTCAATCCTCTATCGGGGAACGTTAGAGCCAGGCTTTATGCTGCCTGATACTGCAAGGCGCGCTTGCGTACGAGCTCCATAACCCCTTCACAGGCGTCTTCAAGGTAATCGAGCACCTTAGCAAAACCTTCAGGGCCGCCATAGTAGGGATCAGGCACCGTAGCTTCTTCGTACTCGTTCGAAAAACGCATCAGAAGCATGAGCTTATGCTGATAGACCTTGGGGCACATTTGCTGCAACGCGGCAAGGTTTTCCCAATCCATAGCCAAGATGAGATCGAACTCGCGGAAATCATCCGCCTTAACCTGACGGGCCACATAGTGGGACAGCTCGTAACCACGCTTGCGAGCCGCAGCCTGCGAACGTACATCAGGCGCCTCGCCCACGTGATAGGCATGCGTGCCAGCAGAGTCGACGCTGATTACGCCATCAAGGCCAGCCTCCTCCACGATGTGGCGGAACACGCCTTCAGCGCTGGGAGAGCGGCAAATATTACCCGTGCAAACAAACAGTACCTTGGTCATCTTTTGGGCAGGAAAGTGGTGAGTCGGCTTTCTCGTAAGGCCGCGCCTAGCAAATGCTGCACCGCACCGAGAAGGAATATTTAATGGTAAACCCTAGGCCAAATATGAGCAATAGTTACTCATGCATAAAGCCATAAAGAGATTGCATCCAGATGAAACCGCTGCTTTAAATGTAGTTAAAAACCAACAAAAACAGCGATCCCACTTATAAATTCAATAACGCCTGTTCCTTGAGGCGGTTCAGGGCATCACGTGCTGCGGCGGCTTGCTCGAACTCAAGATTGCGGGCGTGATCCATCATCTGTTTTTCCAATCGGCGAATTTCCCGCGCCAGAGCCTTGTCGTCTCGTAGCAATTCTGGGGCCACTTCCAGCTCTGCCGGCGCCGCGGTGTCAGCGGCGGTGTGAAGCACGCCATCTATCATTTCGCGCACTGCCTTGTTTACGCCCCGCGCCGTGATATTGTGCTTGGCGTTGAACTCCAACTGCCGCGCCCGACGCCTTTCTGTTTCATCAATGGCGCGGCGCATGGAATCCGTAATCCGGTCAGCGTACAAAATAGCCCGGCCATTCAGGTTGCGAGCCGCTCGGCCAATGGTCTGAATCAAGCTGCGCTCCGAGCGCAGAAACCCTTCTTTATCCGCATCCAGAATCGCGACAAGCGACACTTCAGGAAGGTCCAGCCCTTCCCGGAGCAAGTTAATGCCTACCAAAACATCGAATACGCCCAGCCGCAAATCGCGAATAATCTCCACTCGCTCAACGGTGTCGATATCCGAGTGCAAGTAGCGTACCTTCAAGCCGTTCTCAATCAGGTAGTCGGTGAGGTCCTCGGCCATTCGCTTGGTCAGCGTGGTCACCAGTACGCGATCACCCTGCGCAATCGTGCGGTGCACTTCGCCCAACAAGTCATCGACTTGAGTGGCCGCCGGGCGCACTTCCACCAGGGGGTCCACCAGGCCGGTAGGCCGCACTACCTGCTCAACGATCTCATCGGAATGCTCCGCCTCGTACGCCCCCGGGGTGGCGGAAACAAAAATGGTCTGGCGCATGCGCTGTTCAAACTCTTCTAGTTTGAGCGGCCGGTTATCCAAGGCTGACGGCAAACGAAAACCGAACTGCACCAAGGTAGATTTACGCGACCTGTCTCCCAGATACATGCCGCCCAACTGGCCCATGGTGACGTGACTTTCATCGATGAACATCAGCGCTTCGGATGGCAGGTAATCAATCAGCGTGGGCGGCGGCTCGCCCGGCGCGGCGCCAGACAGGTGCCGTGAATAATTTTCGATCCCTTTGCAAAAGCCCAGTTCCTGCAGCATTTCGAGGTCGAAGCGGGTGCGTTGCTCCAAACGCTGGGCTTCTACCAGCTTGCCCTCTGCCACAAGCTCCGCGAGCCGCTCGCGCAGCTCGACCTTAATCGTTTCGATGGCGCGCAGCACGGTTTCACGCGGAGTGACATAGTGAGAACTGGGAAACACCGTAAAACGCGGCACTTTCTGCTGCACTTTGCCGGTGAGCGGGTCGAACATTTCCAGCGTTTCCACTTCGTCGTCGAACAAAGTGATGCGCAGGGCCAGCTCTGCATGTTCGGCAGGAAACACATCAATGGTTTCGCCCCGCGCCCGAAAGCACCCCCGCGAAAATTCCACGTCGTTGCGGTCGTACTGCATAGCCACCAGACGCGCCAGCAGTTCCTGGCGAGGAATACGGTCGCCCGAGCGCAAGGTCAGCACCATGGCGTGGTAGTCGCCTGGGTTGCCAATACCGTAAATACACGAAACCGTGCCCACAATAATGGTGTCGCGCCGTTCCAGCAGGCTTTTGGTCGCCGACAGCCGCATCTGCTCGATGTGCTCGTTGATGGAGGAGTCTTTCTCGATAAAGAGATCGCGTGACGGCACATAGGCTTCGGGCTGGTAGTAATCGTAGTAAGACACGAAATACTCCACCGCGTTGCGGGGGAAGAATTCCCGCATTTCCGCATACAGCTGGGCCGCCAAGGTTTTATTGTGCGCCAGCACCAACGCAGGCCTGCCCGTGCGGGCAATTACGTTGGCCATGGTGTAGGTTTTCCCCGAGCCGGTCACGCCCAGCAAGGTCTGGTACATAAGGCCGTCATTCAGGCCCGCCACCAGCGCATCAATAGCTGCCGGCTGATCGCCGGCGGGCGGATACGGTTGATACAGCTGAAAAGGGCTACCGGGAAACTCGACGAAACCTGCCGCTTTGACCATACTGGACACACTTAAGGGAAACCCCTTATTATCACATTCTTACTGGTCTTTGAACCAGCCCCCATCATTTTCCGCCTTCTCCCCTATCATGAACTCCTTATTCGAATCCGTCGAACTTGCTCCCCGTGACCCTATCCTGGGCCTGAATGAACAATTCAATGCCGATACTCGGGAGAACAAGGTGAACTTGGGCGTGGGCGTGTATTACGATGACGAAGGCCGCCTGCCTCTGCTGAAAGCCGTGCATCAAGCAGAAGTCGCGCGTGTCGAAGCTGCCGCACCACGTGGCTACCTGCCCATCGAAGGCATTGCGAGTTACAACCAGGGCGTTCAACAGCTGTTATTGGGCAACAGCAGCCCTTTTCTGGCTTCCGGCCGCGTTCTGACAGCACAAGCGTTGGGCGGTACAGGCGCCCTTAAAATCGGCGCCGATTTCCTCAAATGGCTCAAGCCCAACGCCAAAGTCGTCATCAGCGACCCAAGCTGGGAAAACCACCGCGCTCTGTTTGAACGCGCAGGCTTTCTGGTAGAAACCTACCCTTATTACGATGCCGCAACCCGCGGGCTCGACTACCAAGGCATGGTTGGCGCCCTGAGTGCGCTGCCAGAGGGCACGATTGTTGTGCTTCACGCCTGTTGTCACAACCCCACCGGCGTCGACCCTACCTTTGAGCAATGGAAGGAAATTGCCGGCCTGATCAAGCGGCAAGGCCTCATCCCTTTCCTTGATATCGCCTATCAGGGCTTTGGCGAAGGCATAGAAGAAGACGCCGCGGTGGTACGGCTGTTCGCTGACCAAGACATCACCATGCTGGTGAGCTCCTCCTTCTCCAAGTCGTTCTCACTCTATGGTGAGCGCGTCGGCGCCCTCACCCTGATCTGCTCTTCTTCCGAAGAAAGCGAACGCGTTCTCAGCCAGCTCAAGCGCGTTATCCGCACTAACTACTCCAACCCGCCGACCCACGGCGGCACCATTGTGGCCACCGTCTTGAATACGCCTGAACTGCGCCGACTGTGGGAAGAAGAGCTCGCCACCATGCGCGAACGCATTCGCGACATGCGCAGCCAACTGGTAGAAAAACTCAAGGCCCAAGGCGTTGAGCAAGACTTCAGCTTTGTGCTGCAGCAGCGCGGCATGTTTTCGTATTCCGGGCTCAGCAAAGAGCAGGTCGACATCCTGCGCGAGAAGCACAGCATCTACGCTGTATCTACTGGCCGCATTTGCGTCGCGGCACTCAACAGCCACAATATCGACTACGTCGCGCAGGCCATTGCCGCTGTTTTAAGCCAGTAAGCGTATTTTCATCCGCCAAAGGGCCGCCAGTTAGGCGGCCTTTTGGCTTCTGGTTAGCGTAGCCAAGGCGATAACCGTTCTACACTGTCCTGGGTTGGGAGGCAAGGCCGGGTTCCACCTCCACGTTTGCAACTTGCACGGCTCTCAGATCAGTCAGGTAGCGCGTGCGCCACCCTTCGATATCAGATTCGCACAACACATCCCACATGCGCGCATAGCGAGCGCGGCGTTCTTCAAGCGGCATCAGAAGAGCCTGGCGCATGGCTTCGGCCATTTCTCCTGGATCGTGCGGGTTGACCAGCAAAGCGCCATCGAGCTGGCTGGCTGCACCGGCAAAGCGGGACAACACCAACACACCGGGATCAGCCGGGTTCTGTGCAGCCACGAACTCTTTGGCCACGAGATTCATCCCGTCGCGCAAAGGGGTCACCAGCCCGACTCTGGCTTGGCGGTATAAGGGCATCAGAACCGCGCGATCATATTGATGCTCGACATAGACTAAGGGCTGCCAATCCAGTTTGCCGTAGGCGCCAAGAATTTCTCCAGTCAAGGCAGTCAGCTCGTGGCGCAGCTCTATATAAGCCGGCACATCCGTGCGCGACGTCGGCGCAATTTGCACGAGTTGAACCTCCCCGTGCAGCTCGGGGTGAGCCTCCAGCAACAAGGCATAGGCTTTGAAACGCTCAGGCAGTCCCTTGGTGTAATCGAGGCGGTCAACGCTGAGAATCCCCTGAAGATGGCTATCTTCCGGCCACAACCGCACCAAGGGCTTCACCTGCGCTTCCCGTTGTAAAGCATGGGGGTCCACACCAATGGGATACACGCCGGTCAGCGGAACCGGTTTACCGGGTCGACGTGCACGACATGTATTAACGAAAGCCTGTCTGTCGTCTTCTGTCTGGAAACCCAGCAAGTCGTAATCGCACATGGCATCAAGCAACTCATCGATGCGGGGAATAGCCTGGGCGACGCTGGGCACGGGAAAAGGGATATGCAGGAAGAAACCCAGGCGCTGACTGATACCTTGTGCACGACACATTTGCGCAAACAGCAGCAGGTGATAATCGTGCACCCACACCAGGTCGTCTGGTTTCAGCAGCGGTCGCAACTGGGCCGCCATATGTTGATTGACTTCCTGATAGCCTGCGTAATCATCTTCGCTAAAGCTCATGAGATCCAGCCGATGATGAAAGGCAGGCCACAACACCCCGTTGGCAAAACCGTTGTAGTAGCGATTATGCGCCTCGGTCGTAAGCGGTATTGATGCCACGATCAGGCGGCCTAAGCTGAATAATTGCACGCAATTTGCGTCATCATCCCGCAACTCGCCGCTCCAGCCGAACCACAGGCTGGGCTTCGCCTTGAGTGCATCCAGCAAACCCGAAGCCAGCCCCCCCGCCGATTTCACGGCGGGCGTCCGGTTTGCCACAATCACCAACCGCTCCTGTTCGCTCATACCCCTTCCCTGTTGTGTTGGCCCTGCCCTATGGGGATTTCACGCCCCCGCCAGTATGGCACTCAAACTCGCAACGAGCGCAGCAACATGCCAAGCCAGACCACCAGCTCATCCGTGTCTCGGAGTCGCCATGGCGCCGCTGTATTCGGGCCGACCCCGATACGAATCGCTCCCCCCTTCAGGGTAAGCGCCACCTTAAATGCGTCTTCATCGGTACGGTCGTCGCCCACAGCGAGCGGCCAACGCCCTGCAAACTCTGGCTGACGCATCAAATGCCCCAGCGCTTTCCCCTTGTCGCTGCCTTGCCGCCTGACTTCATGCACGCAATGCCCTTCCAACACCTGCCAACCCGGCGCATGAGCCAAAACCTGCTGAGCCAGTACGGATACCTCCGCACGATGCTGTGGCGCTTGCCGCCAATGCAAGGCCATCGCAGCCGGTTTGCGTTCCAGCCAGACCCCGGGAAGACGTTGTACGCCGTACTCCAGAATGGCTGCTATGCGCTGCGGTACCGGCCCTGAACTGCGAATGCTGCCGCGGCCTGACAGGCTGACCTGTGCGCCATGTGAACCGGCCAAAGGAATGTCGAGCGGATAGAGCAAACGCCGTACCTGCGACAACGGGCGCCCGCTAAGCGCTGCCAATGCCACGCCCTGACGCTGTAATAGCTGTAAAAGACGCCTTGTACGCAACGGCACCGATGCCCCCTGTGGCTTTGCAGCAATCGGGGCTAGCGTACCGTCGACATCCAGAAACAGTGCCAACCGGGAAGGTGGGATGCGCAGCACCGGCGGCGGAACATCTGCCAAACGCCCGGTGAGAATACCCGGCAAGGCCGCCTGCGTGTCGCGCAACGGCGTTCGACCGCGCCTTGAAGAGCGGGGCTGACGCATGGGCGGGTGGTCATGGCGCATACATTTCATAGTACATCCGCGCGCCCCTGCTGTCTGCCGGTGAACCACCCTGATACAAGTCGAGCACATGCCTATAACGGCTGCGCGCTACAGCCACAGCATCTTCCGCTTGATCTTCCTGTACAAACAGGTCAAAATCAGGACTGTATAAAAAAACAGCGCTTACCATGGCCGTCAAACTCACAGCTCGTCAACAGGAAATCCTGGATCTCATCCGTTCCGAAATCCAGCGCACCGGCTTTCCGCCTACTCGTGCAGAAATCGCACACGCGCTGGGTTTCCGCTCGCCCAATGCCGCTGAAGACCACCTTAAGGCGCTGGCCCGCAAGGGAGCCATCACGCTTACTGCCGGCGCCTCTAGGGGAATCCGTTTGGCCGAGCCTCCGGCGGCGCCCTCAGAACCCGCCCGCCCGCTATCCCTGTTGCTGCCTATTGTCGGTCGGGTGGCTGCCGGCAGCCCCATTCTTGCAGCCGAACACATCGAACGCGAAATCGGCGTCGAGCCTTCGCTGTTCAACCCTGTTCCCGATTACCTTCTGAGAGTGCGGGGCCTCAGCATGCGCGACGCAGGCATCCTCGAGGGCGACCTGCTTGCAGTGAAAAAAACCCCTGAAGCCCGCAATGGGCAAATTGTCGTGGCCCGTCTGGGCGACGAAGTCACCGTCAAGCGCTTGCAGCGCAGCGGTGGTTCCCTGCAGCTCCTGCCCGAAAACCCCGACTTTTCCCCCATTATCGTTCACCCAAGCGACGATTTCGCCATCGAGGGGCTGGCCGTGGGCCTGATCCGCGCCGCGCCTTTGCATTAAAACTACGCAGGCCCGCAGCGTCTCGCATGCGGGCCGCGCCAAGGCTGGGTTCTATGCCGTTAAGCGGGGATATGCGCGGCCCTGAAGCGCTCAGCTTTTTCAGGGGCCAGGGCCTGGCCCGTCATGATGGCATAAATTGATTCCAGATACCGCAAGCGAATCGCCATAGGCTCATGCAGGCCTGTCACGACGTAATACCCAATCTGGCAGGCGTAAATGGTGCGTGCCCGTGCCCTGGCTTCCACCGGCTCGAAGCCGTGACGCTCATAGAAAGCCGCGATGGCATCCATGCACAGCGTATCCGCTTCGTTAACCGCATCATTGGCCTTGGGCGAACGCCGGGCCCAATCGCGCATGGCCAAGTCCAAGCCTGGCTCGAAACGATCGGGGTTTAGCCAGGCTGAAAACAAGGACAGAATGCCGTCATCCAGCGCGTGGTTCTCGTCCAGCGCCTGCAGCACAGACTGCACATTCTTCTTTTGCCAGAAAACAATCAGTGCATTCTGGAGGTCTTCGCGATGTTTGAAATGCCAATAAAAGCTGCCTCGTGTAACGCCAAGCGCTTCCGCCATGCGCGTGACACGCACCGCTTCAATACCTTCGGTTTTAAAAAGCTCAAGCGCAACGGCTAACCAGTCAGCACGCGAAAGCTGCGCAACACGAGCGGCTTCGCCTTCTTGGGCAACTTGCTCGATAAGATCTCTACTTTTCATAACGGCCCTATGCGCTATATCAACCCGAGTAAACGGGGAAAGAATAGAGAAATCGCAGGTATAAAAGTAGTGAGTAACTGGATGGGAATCGCTACCAGCACAATCAGCAATATGGCGGGGCGGAACGATTGGTGCACCACAACTTTGCCCACCCGGCAGGACAAATACAAAATAGGCGCCATGGGCGGGCTGTTGGCGCTCACGACGACCGCACACGCCACAATCGCAGCGAACTGAACGGGGTGAATATCGGCCACGCCGACCAGAGGCAGAAGCAAGGGCGCGATCACCACGGTTAGTGAAACATCATCAATCAACATGCCCACCACAATCAGGAACAGATTGACGATCAACAGAATGGCGATTGGGCTATCCACCAGCCCCGTCACAAACTCGGTCAGATCTTGTGGAACGCCTTCAGCAACCAGAATGCGGCCGATTAAGAACGAGAACAGCAGAATCAGCACAATAATGCCTGTGGTCTCGGCCGAGCGCACCAAGCCCTCGCGCAAGCGCGCCAAAGTCAGGTCACGGTAAATGAAAAAGCCGATAAACACGACTAGCAGCACAGCAATGGCGGCCGCCTCCGTGGGCGTGAAGATGCCCCCGTAGATCCCACCAAGAATCAAGATCGGCATGCACAAGGCAGGAAAGGCCCGCGCACCAGAGCGTAAGCGTGACGTCTTCGCGGCGGGCTCCGAGGCATCGGGCGGTGTTTCGGTAAATAACCAACCGCCTGAAAACAGATAGTTAACCAAAATCAGGCCCAGCATCAGCAAGATAGCCGGCCCGATAGTGGCAGCAAAAAAAGCCACCACCGATTGCTGAGTGACGACAGCCAGCAGAATCATGGTGATGGACGGCGGGATCAAAATCCCCAACAACGACGATTGCCCGAGTAAAGCCGACGAATATGCACGGGGATAGCCTCGTTGGGCCATGGGATCCACCATGATGGTCCCAATCGAAGCCACCGCTGCCGAGGCCGTACCGGCAATGGCGCCGAAAAGCCCCGATGCCAGCACCAGTGAAGCCCCCAACCCGCCACGGCGGCCGCGCACCAGGGTTTCAATGAACTCAATTAACCGCTGCGCCACACCGCCGGATTGCATGAGATAGCCCGCCATAATGAAAAGCGGCAGAGCCAGCAATACGACTGAGTTCAGGGACCGAAACCCCTGCAGCATCAAGGTGTTGAGATTGACATCGTAGAGGTAGGTGAGCATGGCCAGCATGCCCGCGAACGACCAGGCAACAGGTACACCCAGCCCTAACAGGAACAACAGCAGAACAATTGAATAAAGGGCGTACACAGTGAAATACTCCGGTCTTACCCGCCTTGTTCACCCACGACAAGGCGTGCGCACAAATACGTGGTCAGGCGCTCATGGACACATTGCGCAGGTTCGATACAGCCTGACCGACATCCCGCAAGCCGTAGCAGACGCAACCCACTGCGTTCAACCCAATAGCGGCCTGAGGAACCCAAAGCGGCAGATCAACCCCGGGCAGCGTCGTGGAAAACCGCGAACCCCACAAAAACATGCGGTAGACCCAATACGCGAAAATGCAAATAATCACAAACGTGATGCATGACACAAGCAAGCGATGCCAAGCCTGCACGCGGGGGGAAACAATGCGTGAGGCCACGATATCGACCACCAGATGCTGGCGCGACTGGCTCGCTATGAGCGCACCCGTCATATACAACCACATGGCCCCCACCAGCGACATGGCGTGGACGCCGCCCGCAGGCAGGTTGTTAAAGTGGTAGCGCACAGCCACCAGGTACACCAGCAGCACGGCGACCGCCACACTGGTCAGTACCGCCAGCCACTCAATCGCTTTGAGTGCCTGACGACCCCAGAAATGCACGAAGTCATTCATATAAAACCGCGTCAGAACGCGCTGGCATTCGCTTCGATAATTGCGAATACGTCTTCGCCGACTTCATTGCGCATCTGCGGCCAGACCGTCTCGCGCACGAGGCGGGCCATTTCGCCCAGTTTGTCACCTTCCAGCACGACATAAGTCTTGCCCAGCGCTTCCCATTTATCCACGATATCCTGGTCTGCCTGCCGCGCCTTCTCGAACTGCTCAGTCATCACTTCCAGGGCAGCCTCTTGAATAACGTTCTGGGTTTTAGCGTCGAGAGATTCCCAGACTTCCAAGTTCATGGACAAGACGCCGGTGATGAACTGCTGGCGTGAGCGAACGTAGTTGTCCAGCGTGTCGCGGAAGTACTCATAATCATAGAAAATGACGTTAGCGGCGTCTCCATCGACCACGCCGGTCTGGATCGATGTAAACACCTCACCCCAGTCAATGGCTGCGGTCTGATAGCCCATGGCGCTCAAGGTTTCACCAAACGGGAACACCGGCGGAACGCGAACTTTGAGTGCGCGAGCTTCCTCAACGGTTAGCGCGTACTTGCCTTTGGTCGCTACCCCATTAAAGCCTTCAGGCCAGGCGCCAAAAAATTTCAGGCCGTTTTCTGTATAAATGCCATCCAGCGCGGCGTTCAACCAGCCACCGGGCTTGTAGGCCTCCATCGCCTCTTCCCAGGATGTGAACATGTAAGGTGTATAGATAACGGCGATACGTTTGTCATAAGACGTCATGGGCCAGTTCAGCATCAACTGGACATCCCCTGCGATGTGCTGATCGAACACCTCTTCCTGGCCGCCGAGCTGGTTCTGGTAAAACACACGTGTTTTGATGCCGTCCGCGCCCTCTTCGATAAGCGAGGCCCATTTTTCAATGGCGTCGCCGCTGGGCGAGCCTTTGGCGCCAGAGTCAGTCGCGATGCGCAATGTCTTTGCGCTAACGTGCCCCGCGCTCATGATTAACGCAGCGGAAAGCAGTAAATGACGGAGTTTCAACATCAGGATTCCTTTGGTTTCAATATAATTTTTTCAGATCAGGCTTCAGCGCGATGACGCCAGAGTTCCCACTGGAAGCGGGCGCGCAGGCCCACATCAAACAATGGGCTGGGCGGCAACGCCTGAGGCACCCCTTGCAAGCGAACGTCGTTCAGCAAGTGGTTGTCCACACCACATGCTTCGTCCGCGATCAGCATGCCGCCCGCCGTTGCCTTGGTCAGGCCCACCCCGTTGTGAATGACGGCCGAGTAGACGTTTTCCGCCACTTTCCCAAAGCCGGGAGCGCCATTGCGTGACACGCAAATAATGCCCGTCCAGGTGTGCTCCATGGTGACGCCTTTAAGCATGGGGAAGCGTTCATCAAACAGCGCTTGATGTTCACGCCGCGCCTCGGCGCGCGACTCGTCGCTCATCGCCAGTGTGGGGGCATAAGCCATTTTCTGGCGAATCAGAATGCGTTGATCCGGCGTGCGGCGCATGGTGATGCCCACGAAGGCATTGGCCGGCGTCAGCCCCCATGATTCGAGCCCGCCCAGCCGGGCCTGCTCTTCAGGCGTCATTTGCCGGGTGAGGCTGGCATGGGCGGCCAGTGGAATGATGCGATTCTTGAAATAACTAAACTGGGTCGCCCAGCCGTTCACGGTCAGAATCAGCTTCTTGCCGGTGACTGTGCCATTAGGCGTGCACACTTGAACGCCGTCTTGGTGGGCGATGCTACTAACCGGCGTCTGCTCATAAAGCGTGACATTTTCCGGCAGGGAATCAGCCAGACCATGACACAAGGCAGCCGGGTTCAACAGCACCGTTCCGGGGGTGTAAATGCCCGCTGCGAAATGGTCAAACCCCAATTTGTCATGCAGGGCCTTGCCTTCCAGCCACTCGTGCGGTTCACCCAGAGCTTCCAGCGTTTTTAACGTGGGCTTGAGCACCGTATTGATTCCGTTCTGAGAAACGGCTGCGTGGAACTTGCCGGCCACCTGCCAATCACATTGGATGTCGTACTTAACGACTTGTTCTTTGAGATACGCAATCGCCGCTCGCGCCAGCCGCAGATGGCTTTCTGCTGCAGCCATTTCGCTCATGGAGCTGCCTACGTTATGCGGTGCATCAATGGCGAACCCCGAATTGCGCCCTTGCGCGCCCTCTCCTACGCGATCCGCTTCCAACAAGACGATACTGTCATCCGGGCGATTCTCCGCCAGACGACGTGCTGCAGCCAGACCAGCAAGACCGCCACCAACCACGATCCAGTCGGCCTTTATGGATGCTTTCAGAGGTTTATTAGGGGTGCGCGGTGCAATGATGCGACTCCAGCCGTTTGTGGAGTCATTGCGAGGAAACAACATGATATGACATCAACCATTCATAAGTGTATGGTAATCATACACAGTTGAATGTCAACATACAACCCAGTTGCGCCCCCTGGCGCTATCAAGCAAAGCTTTTTCGCAACACAAGTCAGGCGTTCAAACGCCGTGATTACGGTGTGGGAGTTGAATCTTGCCCGCGCGACGGGGCTGAAACAGATGGGTGGGATAAATGCCAAACGGCCCCGCCGGGTGTTGTAAACCCGGAGAGGCCGTTTGGCTGAGTACTGCACTGCTATTGTGGTCGGGTTAATCGGGCGCGCTGTTCAAAGAAACAACGCACTCGACCGGCTTGCAACCTCAATGCTTGACTACATCGCCGCCAGCAACATCATCCACTTTCTTGGACGTTGCCAGCGCTTCCGCAGCAAGACGCGCTTCTTCTTCATCCGACAGCGGCGTGGGAAGATCTTGCAGCGCCACTTCCAGAACTCGGTCAATCCAACGCACTGGAATGATTTCCAGATGATTTTTGACGTTATCCGGGATTTCGGCGAGATCTTTCACGTTCTCTTCAGGAATCAGCACCGTCTTGATACCGCCCCGATGCGCGGCCAGAAGTTTTTCTTTCAGGCCGCCAATGGCCAAGACTTCGCCACGCAGCGTGATCTCGCCCGTCATGGCGACATCAGCACGCACGGGGATGCCCGTAAGCGCCGACACCATGGCCGTGGTAATGGCAATACCGGCAGAGGGGCCGTCTTTGGGTGTAGCGCCTTCTGGGAAGTGGACGTGCAGGTCACGTTTTTCGAAGGCTGTACTGGCGATACCCCATTTCTGAGCACGCGCCCGCACCACCGTACGTGCAGCTTCAACCGATTCCTTCATGACGTCGCCGATTGAGCCGGTGCGCAGCACCACGCCCTTACCCGGCATGTCAGCCACTTCAATGGTAAGAAGGTCGCCGCCAACTTCCGTCCAAGCCAGGCCGGTTACCTGACCCACCTTGTTTTCTGTCTCGGCCATGCCAAAGGTATAGCGGCGCACACCCAGGAAATCGGAGAGATTTTCAGAGGTGACGCGAATGGCTTCGACTTCAACCACAGGTACCTTGCCCTTGGCGCTTTGTGCACTGGCTTGCTTGGCTGCCGAAGAGGCCTCGGCCACCTGAAGAAGCAGCTTCTTCACCACCTTACGGCAGATCTTGCTGATTTCGCGCTCCAAAGCACGCACACCGGCTTCACGGGTGTAGTAGCGCACAATGTCGCGTACAGCGTCTTCTTCGACGACGAGCTCACCGTCCCGCACGCCGTTATTCTTCATCAGCTTGGGCAACAGGTGGTCGAAAGCAATATGCACTTTCTCGTCTTCGGTGTAGCCCGACAGACGAATCACTTCCATGCGGTCCAGCAATGCAGGCGGAATGTTCAGCGTGTTGCTGGTTGCCACAAACATGACGTCGGACAAGTCGAAGTCGACCTCAATGTAGTGATCCTGGAAGGTGTGGTTTTGCTCGGGGTCGAGCACTTCCAGCAAAGCTGAAGACGGATCGCCACGGAAGTCCGCACCCATTTTGTCGATTTCATCGAGCAGGAAAAGCGGGTTGCGCACGGCCACCTTGGACATATTCTGCAGAATCTTGCCCGGCATGGAGCCAATATAGGTGCGACGGTGGCCGCGGATCTCGGCTTCGTCGCGCACGCCGCCCAACGCCATGCGGACAAACTTGCGGTTGGTCGCGCGGGCGATGGATTGCCCCAGCGATGTTTTACCCACCCCGGGCGGCCCGACCAGACACAGAATCGGTGCTTTGAGCTTATCCACCCGCTGTTGCACAGCGAGGTACTCGATAATGCGCTCTTTCACCTTTTCCAGGCCGTAGTGGTCGGCATCCAGAACTTCCTGGGCATTGGAGATGGAATTATTGATGCGACTCTTCTTGCGCCATGGCAGGCTGATCAAGGTATCAATATAGTTACGCACCACCGTAGCTTCGGCAGACATGGGCGACATGAGCTTGAGTTTCTTGAGCTCGGCATCGGCCTTCTTGCGTGCCTCCTTGGGCATTTGAGCGGACTGGATTTTCTTTTCCAGTTCCTCGATATCAGCGCCCTCTTCGCCCTCGCCCAGCTCCTTCTGAATGGCTTTGACCTGCTCATTCAGATAATAGTCGCGCTGGCTTTTTTCCATCTGTTTTTTGACGCGGCCACGAATGCGCTTCTCAACCTGGAGAATATCAATTTCTTCTTCGAGCTGGCTGAGTAAACCTTCCAGGCGATCGGCCGTGCCCACGACCTCAAGCATGCGTTGCTTCTGATCGAGCTTGAGCGGCAGATGTGCGGCAATGGTGTCGGCCAGGCGAGCCGGATCGTCGATCCCCGTCAGCGAAGTGAGAATTTCCTGGGGAATCTTCTTGTTGAGTTTGACGTATTGCTCGAACTGGGCCATGACGGCGCGGCGTAGCGCTTCGACCTCGGCGCTATCGCCGGTTTCAGGTGCCAGCGGCACAGCCACGGCACTGAAATGGGTTTCGGCGTCTGTCACGCTTTCGATGCGCGCGCGCTGCAGCCCTTCCACCAGCACTTTCACGGTGCCGTCGGGCAATTTGAGCATTTGAAGAATACTGGCCACGCAGCCGATCTCGTAGAGATCCTCGGGGCTGGGGTCGTCCTTGCCGGCCGACTTTTGCGCAACCAGCATAATGTGATTGCCTGCCTCCATGGCCAGTTCCAGCGCCTTGATGGAACGTGGGCGACCAACGAACAGGGGAATCACCATATGCGGAAATACCACCACATCGCGCAATGGCAGAAGGGGTAGATCCATGGGTTCCGAAGTAAGAATCTGGCTCGCAGACATAGTTACTTTCCTTAAAATTTCGGCTGTAGAAGCGAAAGGGAAGCTTGGGGGCATCTGAACAAATCGCCTGGCGATTTGTATGGGGAAGGCCTGAACAATGACTCTGCCTGTTGGCAGGCAAGCAATTCATTCCCTCCTTAAAGCCCCCTGGCTTCCCTTATCAGCGTTTTCCTTGCAGACTAGATGGCGACAGCTTCAGGAATTTCAAGCCGCGCGGCCGAAATGATTGTGATCAGGCTGCCCCTTGAAGTTTGCCGGAAGCTTCCGCCTTGGGGCTTTCCCAGGCTGTGCTTTCCGTGCCATCTTCATAAACCAGCATGGGCACACCCTGACCCGTTACGGCGTTTTCATCCAGCACGACCCGTTTCACGTTCTTCTGGGATGGCAGTTCGTACATGGTGTCGAGCAAGGCCTGTTCCACAATAGAACGCAGGCCGCGCGCACCGGTACGACGCTTGATGGCGCTCTTGGCGATTGCCTTCAGCGCAGCGGGGTGCACTTCAAGTTCGACATCTTCCATCGCAAAAAGTTTCTGGAACTGCTTGATGAGCGAGTTTTTGGGCTCCGTAAGAATACGGACCAATGCGTCTTCATCCAGTTCCTGCAAAGTCGCCAATACCGGCAAACGCCCCACGAGCTCGGGAATCAGACCGAACTTGATGAGATCTTCGGGCTCGACTTCACTGAACAGTTCGCCCACGCCTTTTTCGGTCTTGGTGCGCACGGAAGCAGAGAAACCAATGCCGGAACGTTCGCTGCGGTCGCGAATGACCTTTTCCAGACCATCGAAGGCACCGCCCACGATGAACAGAATGTTGGTGGTATCGACCTGGACAAAATCCTGGTTAGGATGCTTGCGGCCCCCTTGCGGCGGTACGGAGGCAACTGTGCCTTCGATCAGCTTGAGCAAAGCCTGCTGCACGCCTTCACCGGACACATCGCGGGTGATGGAGGGGTTGTCGGCCTTACGCGAAATCTTGTCGATTTCGTCAATGTAGATAATGGCGCGCTGCGCCTTTTCCACATCGTAGTTGCAGCTTTGCAGCAGCTTCTGGACGATGTTTTCAACGTCTTCGCCCACGTAACCGGCTTCGGTCAGCGTGGTGGCATCGGCCATGACGAAAGGCACGTCAAGCATGCGGGCCAGCGTTTGGGCAAGCAACGTTTTACCGGAGCCGGTCGGGCCGATCAGCAGAATATTGCTCTTGCTAAGCTCGACGTCGTCGCCCTTGACTTCGCCATAGCGAATGCGCTTGTAATGGTTATAGACGGCCACGGCAAGCGTGCGCTTGGGCTTTTCTTGCCCAATAACGTAGCCATCGAGGAATTCTTTGATTTCAGCAGGCGACGGCAGCTCATTGCGCACCGTATCACGCGCTGCTTCCTGGGACTCTTCCAGAATGATGTCGTTGCAGAGGTCGATGCATTCATCGCAAATGAACACCGACGGCCCGGCGATAAGCTTGCGCACTTCATGCTGGCTTTTGCCGCAGAAGGAACAATGCAAAGTTTTATCGTCGCTCGAACCTTTTTTTTCGGGCATAGGAATTTCGGATCAATCAAGGCGACGTCATGGCGACGCCGCGAAAGTGGCGACCGGCCTCGCCCATAGCGATTGCCGGTCGGTGAGAAACGCCTGCCTGGATTGTGGCCTCAGCCTTGGCGTCCGGTGTCAAGCCTGATCGGTACGAGAGACCAGAACCTTATCCACCAGCCCATAAGATAGCGCATCTTCAGCAGACATGAAATTGTCACGCTCTGTATCAACCGCGATGCGATCCACGGGCTGCCCCGTGTTGGCAGCAAGAATTTCGTTCAGCCGCTCACGCAGACTGAGGATTTCCTTGGCCTGGATCTGAATATCGGAAGCCTGGCCTTGGGCACCGCCCGAGGGTTGGTGGATCATGATGCGGGAGTTGGGCAAGGTATAGCGCTTACCCTTGGCGCCCGCTGCAAGCAGGAATGCCCCCATACTGGCGGCAATACCCGTGCACAGTGTGGAAACATCCGGCTTGACGAACTGCATGGTGTCGTAAATAGCCATGCCTGCGTATACCGACCCGCCCGGCGAATTGATGTAAAGGGAAATATCTTTATCGGGGTTTTCCGACTCAAGAAACAGCAGTTGCGCCACCACGAGGTTGGCGGAATGATCGGTAACCGGACCAACGAAGAAGATCACCCGCTCGCGCAGCAAGCGCGAGTAGATGTCGTAGGAGCGCTCGCCGCGCCCCGACTGTTCAACCACGATGGGCACATAGCCCAACCCCGTTGGCACTACCGAATTCCCCCCGTACATCGAGGCGTAAAAATCGGTAAAACGCGACATTAGTTTGTCCCCATGAGTTCGTCGAATGCGACGTTTTCGTCTGTAACTTGGGCTTTGGACAACACGTATTCAACAACGTTGTCTTCCAGCACGATGGCTTCAATCTCAGCACGGCGCTGACGATCGGACAGATAGTACGCCACAACTTGCGCAGGCTGCTCGTAGTTCTGAGCGAACTCTTCGATGCGCTCGCGAACTTGCTCAGGCTTGGCTTGGAGATCGGCGCTGTTGACCAGCTCGGAAACCAGCAGGCCCAAACGCACGCGACGCTCGGATTCGGCTTCGAAAGCCTCAACCGGAATCGGCATGCTATCGGCATTAGGCACACCGCGCTGTTTGAGGTCTTCACGAGCTGCGGCTACGCGGCCTTCAGCATCGTTCTTAACCAGCGACTTGGGCACATCGAAGGAGCAAGCTGCCACCAGAGCGTCCATGACGCTACCTTTGTTGCGAGCCTGCACGCGGGCTTTCACTTCACGCTCGATGTTGGTGCGGACATCAGCCAGCAGTTTTTCGACATCGCCTTCGGGCTGGCCCAGTTGCTTGGCGAACTCGGCATCAACTTCAGGAAGAATGCCTTCAGCCACTTCACGTACGGTAATCGTGAACTCGGCGGTTTTACCGGCCACTTCCTCGCTGCCGTATTCTTCAGGGAAAGTCAGCGGGAAAGTTTTTTCCTCGCCGGCTTTCATGCCGGTAACGGCAGTTTCAAATTCGGGCAACATGCGGCCCTGCCCCAGTACGAACGGGAAGTTCTCTGCCTTGCCGCCTTCGAATTCCACGCCGTCGATACGGCCGACGAAATCGAGCGTTACACGGTCGTCAGCGCTGGCTTCACGGCCTTCGCGGGCTTCGTACACGGCACGCTGCTTGCGCAGAATGTCGATCGTGCGCTGGATGTCGGCGTCGGAGACTTCGCACGCACTGCGTGTGATGGCCAGAGCGGAGAGATCGGGCACCTCGACATCGGGATACACCTCGAATGTGGCCGAGAAAGCCAACGTGCCTTCTTCCACACCTTCTGTTTTGGGCTCGAGAGTGGGTGTCCCGGCGACGCGCAGCTCGGTTTCACTCAGCACTTTCTCAAGGCTACGACCCACTTCTTCGTTGATTACATCGTAGCGAATGCCAGGCCCATGGCTACGCTCGATAATAGACAACGGAGCCTTACCTGGGCGAAAGCCTTGCACCTTGGCGTTGCGTGCGACGCGTTTTAGCTGGGCCTGCACTTCCTTTTCGACGTCCTCAAGCGAAACGACCAGATCAACACGGCGCTCAAGGCCGGACAATTTTTCAACCACGGGCTGCATTCGGGACCTATTTAATTTGATGGTAAATAAAAGATTGAACCGGTTATTTTACCGGAAACTGAGACCGGACACCGCATCAGCCGCAGAGCGCATTCGGCGCAGCTTTCACATGCCTCTTCAGCATGATGCCACAGCCTAGCCAAAGCCGAAGCGCTTGGCACAGGAAAAACCCGACAGAAGCTCCCCCGCCCATTAGGTCACTTGCAGGACACGACATCATTACGCTACACTAATGGGCTGTCTTTCTGCAAGGAAAGCAGCTGGTTTTTAGCGAACGTGGCGGAATTGGTAGACGCACTGGATTTAGGTTCCAGCGCCGCAAGGTGTGAGAGTTCGAGTCTCTCCGTTCGCACCATGGATTGAAATCCATTGATTACAGACTTCAATAACTATAAAAATCAATGGTTTATGCTGGTGTCTTGGGGTGATTTGAGCGTGTAATATCAAATATTACACATCAATGCACCCATATTGCCCCCACATCTGCTCCCAGCATGGCTAGTATTACAAAAACCAAAAACGGCTATCGCGCACAGATTTTTATGCGCCTGCCCGGCCACTGAAAGACGATGCGTGGAAAGTATGTCGTTGAGCATCGCCGTGAAGGGTTGGCTCTTCCTCAAAACACGGTTAATCACACGGTTCCAACCGCATTGGGCCAAAACCCGCAAGCGGTAATTTTCAAAATTACTAAAGTCATACACTCAACATGAGAGCATCTCCACTTTTGCGTGGACGCCTTCGCTAACAGGCGTGCACCCCTTAGGGGGAACCGCGTTCATCACGCTTCGCGCACGTCTCCCCTACAATGATCATCATTAGTCAGCAGTCCGTCGGCTCTAAGCGGCCCTGCGACCGCCTTTGTTTGGCGCCGATTCAACTTGAAGTCTTCGTCCATGAAAAAAGATATCTTCCTGCACCCTCTGTTCACTGAAAACGATGTCCGCGGCGTGGTTTTTGACCTCGACGGCACGCTGATCGACAGCGCAGGCGATATTCTGCAAGGCATGCGTATGACGCTTGAGCAAGCTGGGCTTGGTAAATTGCCGGACGATTACTTCCCCGACAATATGCACGGCACGGTTGAAGGCATCCTGCGCACAATAGTTGGCGACATGGGCTGGAATGCGCCTGCAGACTTCACCCCTTTGAATGAAGGCTATCTGGCCAATGCTGCCAAACTTGATTTACAGCGCACCCGAGTTTATGAAGGCGCGCTTGAGGTATTGCAGGCCTGCCGCGAGGCCGGCTTGCCGATGGGGATCTGCACGAATAAAAGCTATGCCGGTGCGATAACCGCTACCCGGAAATTCGGCATTCATGACTTTTTCGACTTCATCACCGGTTGCGATACTTGGTCACACGCCAAGCCTTCACCCGTTCCCTTGTTGGAAACCATACGCATGCTGGGCATAACACCAGACCAGTGTCTCTATTTTGGAGATACGTCCGTAGACGCGCAGTGCGCGGCGTCAGCCGGTGTACGCTTCGTGTTACACCAAGCGGGTTATGCAGACCCTGCCCTGCAGGGGCAACCTGCGCATTTTGTCTTCAGCGATTGGAATGAGCTGCTAGCGCAGGAACAAACCGCCTGACGCCCGCCCGCTATAGCGCAGTTGCCCTCACCAGGACGACAGCCGCGCCTGTTAGCACCCACACATCGTAAAATCACGGCTTTACTCATTTATCGGCAGCGGCCTGGCCAAGGAATAGGATTCCGGCCAATTTGGTACGCTGCCGCAGCGAAACGCCTGTCAAGGATTCACCCGCCATGCCCTCTCAGAACTCCGCCTCGTTGGCGGAACTATACACTTTGCGCGACCTGCTGCGCTACGCAATCAGCCGCTTCCATAGTGCCAACCTCAGTTTCGGGCACGGCAGCGACAATGCCTGGGACGAAGCGGTTTACCTGCTACTACACACCTTGGGGCTGCCGCTGGACACCCTCGAGCCATTTCTGGACGCTCGTGTTCTACCAGAAGAGCGTGAGCGCTTTCTGTACATCGTGGAACGGCGTTGCGTGGAACGCCTGCCGGCCGCCTATTTAACCGGAGAAGCCTGGCTGCAGGGCCACCGTTTTCTGGTGGATGAGCGCGTCATCGTGCCTCGCTCCCCTATTTCTGAGCTGCTGGAAGAATCGCTCCAACCCTGGGTGGAAGGCCCGGTGATGCGAGCGCTGGATCTTTGCACTGGCTCGGGGTGCCTGGCTATTCTGACAGCTTACGCCTTCCCGGATGCACAAGTCGATGCAGTGGACTTGTCTGCCGACGCGCTGGACGTCGCCCGCAGCAATATTGCTCTGCACGGCATGGAAGATCACGTACACGCTTTGCAAAGCGACCTGTTCGACGCCCTACCGGCCAAAGAGCAATACGACCTCATCATTTGCAACCCGCCATACGTCAACCAGAACTCAATGGATGCCCTGCCCCGGGAATACCTGCACGAGCCCGACATGGCGCTGGCGGGGGGCGCTGACGGTATGGATCTTGTCCGCCGTATTCTGCGTGATGCGCCTTCGCGCATGGCGGCGGGCGCACTCCTGGTTCTGGAAATCGGTCACGAGTATGAACACTTCACGGCCGCCTTCCCCCATTTGGAACCCATTTGGCTCGACACAGCCACTACCGAAATGAACATTCTATTGTTGACCAAGGAGCAGCTTGAGTCGTGATACGCGCTTCTGGAATCGTGCTGCGCCGTGGCACTAAGGTTTTGCTCGACGGCGCTGATTTTGTCGTCAACCCCGGCGAACGGGTCGGCATCGTCGGCAAGAATGGCGCGGGAAAATCCACACTGTTCGCCTTGCTGGAAGGCAGCTTAGACGCGGACGCTGGTTCGCTGGAAATTCCCGCTTCTTGGCAGATTGTGAGTGTGGAGCAGGAAATTCGCGAGGTGGATCGCCCCGCACGCGAGTTCGTCATCGACGGCGACCGGCGGCTACGCCGTTTGCAGGCTGAACGTGAAGAAGTCAGCCCTGACGACGGACAGCGAATTGCCGAACTGGAGCAAGCGCTGATCGACGCCGACGCCTGGACGGCTCCTTCGCGCGCTGAACAATTGCTGGCCGGGCTGGGCTTTACCCCCAATCAATGGATGAGCCCAGTGGGGAGTTTTTCCGGCGGTTGGCGCATGCGTCTCGCGCTGGCGCGCGCCTTGATGGCGCCTTCCGACCTGCTGCTGCTGGACGAGCCCACCAACCACTTGGATCTTGATGCCATGTTGTGGCTGGAGCGCTGGTTGGCGGCTTACCCGGGCACAGTCATGCTGATTTCACACGACACAGAGTTTCTGGACGCCGTGGCGCGCGCGATTCTGCATTTCGACCAGGGCAAGTTGCAACGTTATCGCGGCGGCTATGAGGATTTTCTGGAACAGCGCAGCGAGCGCTTGCGCCAGAATCACCTGGCCTGGGAGCGCCAGCAAAAGGAAACGGCCCGCCTGCAAGGGTTTATTGATCGGTTCAAAGCTAAGGCGACCAAAGCCAAACAGGCGCAAAGCCGGGTGAAAGCACTGGCCCGCATGGAAAAGCTCGCCCCCATTCATGCAGAATCGGGGATTGATATCCGCATTCCCGAACCCGAATCCATGCCAGACCCTTTATTGGTGCTTGATGGCGTCAGTACGGGGTACAAGCTCGCGGACGGTACAGTTCGAGAAGTGCTAAAAGATGTCACCCTCATGGTGCGAGGTGGCAGCCGCATCGGCATTTTGGGTGTGAACGGCGCAGGTAAAAGTACCTTAATCAAGACGTTATGCGAGGAACTACCGGTGCTGGCAGGCAGCCGCAATGCCTCGCGCGGGCTGGAAATCGGCTATTTCGCCCAACACCAGCTCGATATGCTGGATGCTGCATCTACACCGTTGCAACACCTGCTGCGTATTGAGCCGCAAACGCGAGAAGTCGAGTTGCGCAGTTACCTGGGAAGCTTTGGTTTTAGCGGCGATACCGTCAACGACCCGGTCGGGCCGATGTCCGGGGGAGAGAAGGCACGTCTGGCCCTGGCACTGATTGTGCGGCGCAAGCCCAACCTGCTGCTGCTGGACGAACCCAGCAACCACCTGGATGTTGAAACCCGCGAAGCTCTGGCAGCCGCATTGGCTGAATTCGGCGGCAGCATGCTGCTGGTTTCTCACGATCGCCACCTGCTACGCACCACCGTGGACAGTTTCTGGATTGTTGCCGACAGTAAGGTGAGCGAATTCGACGGCGACCTGGAAGACTACCGCCAATGGCTGGCCGAACGCGGCAGCCAGCAACGCGCCCAGGAGCGCGACATTCGTGCCGCCCAAGCGGAACAACAAGGCACAGCCGTTGTCGACCGCCGCGCCCAGCGCCGCTTGGAAGCCGAAGCCCGCCAGCAACGCGCCGCCAAGCGCAAGCCCCTGGAAAAAAATCTTGCGAAAGTCGAAGCAGAAATGGAGCGCGCCGCCACACGCATGGCCGAACTCGACACGCTAATCGCCGACCCCGACCTCTACAGCGACGCCCGCCGCGACGAGCGCCTGCAAGTGCTTAGCGAACACGGCGAACTCACCCGCCGCCACGGCGAACTCGAAGAAGAATGGCTCACCCTGCAAGAAGCCCTCGAAACCATCGACCAAAGCTTACGGGAAGCTTAAACCGGGACAGACCCCTTTTAGGTGATGATTTCGAGGCGGGCGACGCCTAGGGCGAGGGTTTTGAGGCCGACGTCGCGGAACTGGACCTGTGCCTGGGCGTCGGTGCCGGCACCGCTTAGTGAGATGACGGTTCCTTCACCGAAACGGGCATGCCGCACGCCAGTGCCGATACGGAATTGTTGATTGCCAACGGTGACGCCAGTGGTGACTGACCGGGCTGGCATGGGCGCGACGCTGGAGGCGCCGGCACTAAAGCCCCTGCCACGGCGGAAAGCGCCCCCCCAGGCGGCGGTGCCTGCCGCTGCAATATGGGAGGTTTCGCGGGGTGACAGCCACTTCAAGTGCTCTTCAGGAATTTCGTCAAGAAAGCGGGAACGCAAGGCATAGCGCGTTTGCCCATGCAGCATGCGGCTTTGCGCCAGTGTAAGGTACAGACGCTCGCGAGCACGGGTGATTGCCACGTACATCAGGCGCCGCTCTTCTTCGAGGCCGGCTGCTTCCAGCAGGCTGTTTTCATGTGGAAATAGCCCTTCTTCCAGCCCGGTGATAAACACGACGTCGAATTCCAGCCCCTTGGCCGCATGCACGGTCATGAGCTGCACAGCCTCTTCTGAGGCAGAAGCTTGGTTTTCACCCGCTTCCAGTGAAGCATGAGACAAGAAAGCAGCCAGCGGCGACATGGCCGTGGTTGCTCCCGAGAAGGCGCCCCCTTCTTCGGCGGGAACCTCTATCGCTCGGCCTGCGGGCAAGCCGTCGTAGCCTTCTTCGCTACTAAAGACTGTGGCGGCATTCACGAGTTCTTGCAGGTTCTCCAGGCGATCCTGGCCTTCGCGATCCGCTTCATAGTGCGCGGCCAAGCTGCTTTCTCGCACCACTTGTTCGATGAGTTCAGGCAAGGTCAGCACCTGAGCGTCGTGCGCCAGGCTTTGAATCAGCGCCGCGAAGCGAGCGACGGCTGCACCCGCCCTGCCCGGCACCAACGGCGATGCCCGGTACAGGCTGGTACCTTGCTCGCGAGCAATATCGGTTAACTGTTCAACACTGCGCGCACCGATGCCCCGGGTGGGGAAGTTCACCACCCGCAGCCAAGAGGTGTCGTCGTGCGGGTTGTCGAGCAGACGCAGGTAAGCCAGAGCGTGTTTGATTTCCTGGCGTTCAAAAAAGCGCAGGCCGCCATAAACGCGGTAAGGAATTCGCGCCGAGAACAAGGCGTGTTCCAGCACCCGCGATTGCGCATTGCTGCGATACAGCAGCGCAATTTCACTGCGACTGCGCCCTTCATTCAGCAAGGCGCGAATTTCTTCCAGCACCCACTGGGCTTCTAGAATATCGGACGGCTGCTCGGTGACACGAATCGGTTCACCGTGGCCTTGTTCCGTCCAGAGGTTTTTACCCAAGCGCCCGGAGTTGTTTTCGATCAGGGCGTTGGCGGCATCAAGAATATGGCCGTAAGAACGATAATTCTGCTCGAGGCGAATGACATTGCCATGGGCATAATCGCGCTCGAAATCAGCCATATTGCCCACGTTCGCGCCCCGAAACGCGTAAATGGATTGGTCGTCGTCGCCCACAGCGAACACCGCTGCACCACCGCCCGCCAGCAGGGTGACCCACTTGTATTGAAGGGTGTTGGTGTCCTGAAACTCGTCGATGAGAATGTGGCGGAACCGGCGCTGATAGTGTTCACGAACCGGCGCGTTATTCTTCAGCAGTTCGTAAGCACGAAGGAGAAGTTCAGGGAAATCCACCACGCCTTCTCGTTCGCACTGCGCCTGGTATAGCTCGTAAATTTCCACCATGCGGCGCCGGAAGGCGTCGTGAGCCTCCACCGCATGCGGCCGCAAGCCCTCTTCCTTGGCCCCATTGATGAAGCGCTGTACATCGCGGGGTGGGAATTTTTCATCGTCGATATTGCTGGCCTTTAGCAAGCGCTTGATGGCGGCGAGCTGATCCTGGCTATCGAGAATCTGGAAGGTTTGGGGCAACCCGGCGTCACGGTGGTGGGCCCGCAATAAGCGGTTGCACAGGCCGTGAAACGTGCCCACCCACATGCCGCGGGTGTTGATCGGCAACAGGCTGGTAAGCCGGGTGAGGAGCTCTCGAGCTGACTTATTGGTAAACGTTACGGCCAGAATACCCGCGGGGCTGACTTGACCGGTTTGAACCAGCCAGGCGATGCGCGTGGTGAGTACACGGGTTTTACCGCTGCCCGCGCCTGCCAATACCAAAGCATGTTCAGCAGGAAGCTGAACCGCTTCCTGCTGTTGTGGATTCAGCCCTTCTATCATGCCGCGTAGCGGCGCAGACGCAAGGCGAATTGCTCCAGGCTATCGATGCCGCTTTGCTGAGCGCGCGCGCACCATTCCTGAAGATCGGCCAAGAGTTGTTCGCTGCTGGCACTGGAGCTTTCCCAAAGGCGGGCCAGTTCGGCGCGCATTTTTACCATGGTGGAAAGCGATTCGTGCTGAGCTAGTACAGATTCAATTTCAGCCAACTGCGCCGGGGCGAGTTTGTCGTCGTCGCGGGCAAGCAGCTTCTGGGCGCGCTTCAGCAAAGCAATATTTGCTGTGTCGTTGGCGGACGCCTTAAGAGATTGAAGCTCTGCGGCCGCAGCCTTACGCACCATGCGGGTGTACTTGGCAAGAATCTCGTAACGGTGAGTAATGACCGCCTGCAAAGTAGCGAGATCAACTGAGCTTTTGGCGTCTTCGACTTTGAGACGCGGAGCGACCCGGCGAATCGTGGCCAGCTTGAAAAACGCCAGTATGCGAATGTACAGCCAGCCGATGTCGAATTCCCACCATTTCGCGGAGAAACGGCAGGACGTGCCATGCGCGTGGTGGTTGTTATGCAGTTCTTCGCCACCAATGATGATGCCCAAGGGGAACACGTTGGTGCTGGTGTCGGGGCTGGCATAGTTGCGATAGCCGATGTAATGGCCCAGGCCATTTACCACGCCGGCGGCCCAGAATGGGATCCATGCCATCTGGATGGCCCAGACAGTGAGGCCCAAAGCGCCAAACAGGGCGAGATCGATGCCCAGCATGATGAGAATACCCAGGGCGCTGTGGCGCGAATACAGGTTGCGTTCGAGCCAGTCGTCGGGCGTGCCGTGCCCAAAGCGCTTGAGTGTTTCGGCATTGGCGGCTTCATCGCGATAGAGTTCGGCGCCACGGAAGAACACTTTGCCAATACCGTAGACTAACGGTGAGTGAGGATCGCCTTCACGTTCGACATACGCGTGGTGCTTGCGGTGGATGGAGACCCATTCCTTGGTGACCATCCCGGTTGTGAGCCACAACCAGAAGCGGAAAAAATGCATGGCGGCGGGGTGAAGATCAACCCCACGGTGGGCCTGGCTGCGATGCAGAAAGACAGTCACCGAAACGATGGTGATGTGCGTCAACCCCAAAGTAATGAGGGCGACTTGCCACCATGACAATTGAAGAAGGCCACCAGCCAGATAATGAAAGACTTGGTCCATATTGGGTAAGTACGGTTCCCCGTTTTGTAAGAATCCTAAAAATTTTACCCTGGATGGACGTCCAGGGACAGTGGTATTACCACTCTATGCCACTCAACTGTGACAGCCTATTACGACTTACGCCGTTGCATCACGGCAGCGAAGAAACCATCGGTGCCATGCAAGTCAGGCCGCAACTGCAGATAAGGCCCTTGCATATCCAAGCCTGGGCAGCGGTCCCGGGCAATGGCTGGGGCATCCAGCAGCTCGAAGTCGGCATTGGCTTGTAAGAAGGCTTCCACCTGCCGCTCGTTTTCTTCCGGTAACAAAGAACACGTTGCGTACACCAGCCGCCCGCCCGGCGCCACACATGCGGAAGCCTCGCGCAGAATACGTTGCTGCAACTGCTGAAACTCGTTCAACGCTTCCGGGTGCTGACGCCATTTCAAGTCAGGGTTACGACGCAAGGTACCCAAACCTGAACATGGTGCATCTACCAGCACGCGCTGTGCCTTGCCCCTGAGCCGTTTGACTCGTTGGTCCGTAGAAGGTTCGATCACCACTGGCACAATATTCGACAAGCCGCTACGCGCAAAACGCGGTTTGGCCCGTGCCAGGCGCGCCTGGGAAATATCAAAGGCATACAGCCTGCCGGTGGATCGCATCAGCGCACCCAACAACAAAGTCTTACCCCCTGCCCCGGCGCAGAAGTCGATAATCATCTCGCCGCGTTTGGGCGCCATCAGCGACACCAGAATCTGGCTGCCTTCATCCTGAACCTCGATTTCGCCCTTCTCGAACTGCGGCCAACGCGACACCGAAGGCCGGCCTTTGAAGCGGATGCCCCAGGGGCTGTAGGGGGTGGCTTGCGGCTCAAAGCGCGCTGCCGGGCCACTGAGAAAGCCGGCCATTACCTCTTCGCGGGTAACCTTCAGCGGGTTGACGCGGATATCCAGCGGCGCGGGCTGGTTTAAAGCCGCAACCAAACTATCGCTGTCTGGCAATGCCGCCAGTTTTTCGTCCAGCCAGTCAGGCAGGCTTTCGCGTATCGCCCGCGGCATAGCCTGCCGATCAATGCGGCGAATGTGCTCCAACCAAGCGTGCTCCTGCGCTTCCAAACCAGGCTTGAGGAAGTCGTCGGGCAGTGTGGCGTCAAGGCCTAGAATCGCAAGACGCCGCGCCGCCGCGCCGCTACCGCTTTCTGCAAGATTGCGGTAAAGCCGCAAGTGGCGCAACACATTGAATACGGCTTCGGTCACTTCAGCGCGGTCTCGCACGCCCATTTTGGAATGACTGCGCATCCAGCGCGACAGCACCTGATCGGCGGGGTGTTGCCATTGCAAAATCTCACCCAGTACGCTGCGCACTTGCTCAATACGCGCAATCGCGGGAACGTAAGTCCGGTCGGCGCCTGCGCGACTCTCACGGCCTCCCCGGCTTGGCGCAGTGCCGGCCCCTGGCTTTTTCGCCGAACGCTGCGGGTGTGCCGGTTTTTCACGCCGACGCTCTGCGGCAGCCGTCGTTGAAGACGCCCGTTTCGGCGGGCGCGGTACTTGGGTGGTCATGAATGCTCCTTGCCAGGCTCACTGAACAGCGCGCCGTCCGGCAGAAATGCGCGACTGGCAACCCCTGCCACACGCACAATTTGATTTGGGTCCAAGGATACACGCCCCTGAGCCAACCAGCACACGACTTCAGCGTACAGCTTGTGTTCAACGGCCAAGAGGCGGGAAGCCAACACATCCGCGTCGTCATCCGCCAACACAGGCACTATGCCCTGGGCAACAATCGGGCCGTGATCCAGCTCAGCTGTCACGAAATGCACGGTGCAGCCGTGCCACTGCACGCCCATGTTCAAAGCTTGCTGGTGAGTATGCAGCCCTGGGAACGCAGGCAGCAGCGAGGGGTGTATATTCAATAAACGCCCTTCATAGCGCTGCACAAAAGCAGGTGTAAGCACCCGCATGAAACCGGCCAGCAACACATAGTGTGGCTTGTAAGCATCAATCACTTGCGCCAGCGCCTGGTCAAATTCCTGACGTGTTGCATAGTCGCGATGCGGGACGGCATGGGTGGCGATGCCGCGTTCGGCGGCCCACGCCAAACCCGCAGCATCCGCGCTGTTGGACACAACGGCACACACTTGGGCGGGCAGCTTATGCTGCTCGATAGTGTTGACGATGGTTTGCATGTTTGAGCCCCGTCCTGAGATCAATACGACGAAGCGACAAGGGCTATTTTCGAGGTTGGCCACGATAATTCCTGAGTTAAGCGTCGCAAAATTGTAAACTCCCGCCTGTGAAAACGAGTTGCCACCTCTATCGACGCCTGCCTCGCCACGACACACAGCGCCCCAGCGCCGTGACGATTGGCAATTTTGACGGCGTACATCTGGGCCACCAAGCCATCCTGGAGCGCGTTCGCGCGCATGCGGATGGCTATGGCATGGCGCCCACTGTCATGACGTTCGCCCCGCACCCGCGCGCGTTCTTCGCTGCGCGTGCGGGCAAGCCCGAGCTCGCCCCAACCCAGATCAGCTCACTGCGCGACAAAATCCAGCTGTTGCACCAGTTTGGCATGCAGCAGATCGTTTTGGCTCGCTTCGATACCCAGCTGTCTAGCATGAAGCCGGAAGACTTCATCCAGCGCTTGCTGATTGAAGGGCTGAACACGCGCTGGCTGCTGGTCGGCGAGGACTTCCGCTACGGCCACAAGCGCAGCGGCGACATTGACCTGCTGCGGCGCATGGGCCGCCAGCTTGGTTTCACGGTGGAAACCATTGCCGATATCCCGGACGATAGCGGCCGCCGCATATCGAGTTCCGAGTTGCGCCATGCGCTGGCCGAAGGCGACTTGGAACGCGCCCATAGCCTGCTTGGTTATCGCTATTGCGTGAGCGGCCATGTGGGCCACGGGCAGAAAATCGGCCGCAGCATCGGTTACCGCACCCTCAACCATCGCATAGCGGAAAACAGCGCCTTACGTAACGGTGTTTACATTGTGCGGGTGCACGGCCTGGGGCCTGCCCCCTTACCGGGTGTGGCCAGCCTAGGCGTGCGCCCCACCGTCACTGAACAAGGCCGCCGCGTGCTGGAAACCCACTTGCTGGATTGCGATATTGACGCTTACGGTAAACTCAGCTCTGTTGAATTCATCCGCTTCCTGCGCGATGAAGAAAAATTTCCAGATCTTCCCACACTGATCGCCGCCATTGATGACGACGCGCGGCGCGCCCGAGAATACTTCGCCTTCCATGGACTATAGAAAAAGCCTCAACCTGCCTGAATCCCCATTTCCCATGCGCGGCAACCTTGCCAAGCGCGAGCCCGGCTGGGTCGCCGAGTGGGAAGAAAACAAAGTTTACGCAGCCATCAGGCAGGCCAGTAAGGGAAGGCCTAAATTCGTGCTGCACGATGGCCCGCCCTATGCCAACGGCAACATTCACATCGGCCACGCCGTTAACAAGATTCTGAAAGACATCATCGTCAAGAGCCGCAATATGGCTGGCTTTGATGCGGTTTATGTGCCGGGCTGGGACTGCCACGGCATGCCCATCGAAATTCAGATTGAAAAGAAATACGGCAAGAATCTGCCTGTGGCCGAGGTACAGGCCAAGGCGCGTGCCTACGCTTACGAACAAATCGACAATCAGCGCACTGAATTCAAGCGCCTGGGCGTTCTGGGAGACTGGGAAAACCCCTATCTCACCATGAACTACAGCAATGAAGCCGACGAGCTACGCGCGCTTTCGCGCATTATGCAAAAAGGCTTTGTATTCCGTGGCCTTAAGCCCGTGAACTGGTGTTTCGATTGCGGCTCGGCCCTGGCCGAGGCCGAAGTCGAATATGCCGACCGCAAAGACCCTTCCATCTATGTCGCCTTCCCATTTAACGACCCCGCCAAAGTCGCCGCAGCGTTTGGTGTGAGCGACGTTGAAGCGGGCGCGGCAGTAATCTGGACCACCACGCCCTGGACCATTCCCGCCAACCAGGCGCTGAATGTCCACCCTGAATTCGAATACGCGCTGGTCCGCCTTGAAACCCCTCGCGAAACCGGCGCTCTGTTGCTGCTGGCCAAAGACCGTGTCGAAGCCTGCCTGGAAGAATGGGGCCTGAAAGGCGAAGTCATCGCGACGGCCATGGGCGAAAAGCTCTCCCACGTCGAGTTCCGCCACCCTCTTTACGAGGCGCATGAAGGCTATCGCCGTGTATCGCCGATTTACTGCGGCGACTACGTGACACTGGATTCCGGCACCGGCGTGGTGCACTCCGCCCCCGCCTATGGGGTGGAAGACTTCGTATCCTGCAAAGCACATGGCCTGGCTGATGACGACATCATCAACCCGGTCAAAGGCGACGGCCACTACGCCGACAGCCTGCCCTTGTTTGGCGGCCACACCATCTGGAAAGCCAACCCGCTGATTGTTGAAGCGCTGAAACTGGCAGGCACGTTGCTGAAAGTGGAAATGATGTCCCACAGCTACATGCACTGCTGGCGCCACAAGACTCCTGTCATCTACCGCGCCACCAGCCAGTGGTTTGCGGGGATGGACCGCAAGCCTTCCGAAGGCCCCAGCCTGCGCGAAATGGCCTTGCAAGGCGTAGAGGACACCGCCTTCTACCCCGCTTGGGGTAAGGCGCGACTGCACGCCATGATCGCCAACCGCCCGGACTGGACTCTGTCGCGTCAGCGCCAGTGGGGCGTGCCCATGGCGTTCTTTGTTCACAAGGAAACGGGTGAGCTGCACCCCCGCACGCCTGAGCTGATGGAAGCGGTGGCGCAACGTATTGAACAGCACGGCATTGAAGCCTGGCAGTCGCTCGACCCCGCTGAATTGCTGGGCGAAGACGCCAAACACTACGAAAAAAACCGCGACACCCTGGATGTCTGGTTTGACTCCGGCACCACCCACGCCACTGTGCTGGGCGGCCGCGGTCAGGTCGTTAAAGGTTCGCACGCCGAAGAACTCACCTGGCCCGCCGACCTCTATCTGGAAGGCTCCGACCAGCATCGTGGCTGGTTCCATTCCTCGCTGCTCACTGGCTGCATGCTCTATGGCCGCCCGCCCTACAAAGCCTTGCTGACCCACGGTTTCGTGGTCGATGGCGAGGGCCGCAAAATGAGTAAATCGGTTGGCAACGTAGTGGCTCCGCAAAAGGTCTCCGACTCACTTGGCGCGGAAATTCTGCGCCTCTGGACGGCCGCTACCGACTATTCCGGCGAACTATCCATTTCCCAAACCATTCTTGACCGAGTGGTGGAAAGCTATCGCCGCATCCGCAACACGCTGAAGTTCCTGTTGGGCAACGTCAGCGACTTCGACATCAACACCCAGGCTGTGTCCCCGGAAGAGATGTTCGAAATCGACCGCTATGCGCTGGCCATGACAGCCGCCATGCAAAAAGACGTGCAGGCGTGGTACGAAAGGTATGAATTCCACCCGGCTGTGGCGCGTCTGCAGGTGTTCTGCTCCGAAGACCTGGGCGCTTTCTATCTCGACATCCTGAAAGACCGCCTGTACACCACCGCAGCAGACAGCCTGGCAAGGCGCTCGGCACAGACCGCCCTGTGGCATATCACCAATGGCCTGCTCAAGCTGATGGCGCCGATTCTGTCCTTCACTACAGAAGAAGCCTGGAAGTGCCTGCATGCCGATACGCAGCCGCTCACCATTTTCACGGAAACCTATCACGCCTACCCCGAACAGGGCGATGCCCAGGCTTTGAAGGAAAAATGGGCGCGCCTGCGCGATATCCGTGCCGAAGTCATGCGCCGCATCGAAGATGTTCGCGCAACAGGCAAAGTCGGCTCATCGCTGGCGGCGGAAATCGACATCTATGCCCAAGGCCGCGACCTTGAATGGCTGCAATCGCTGGGCGACGATCTGCGCTTTGTGCTGATTGTTTCGCGTGCCACCGTCCATGCGGGCAGCGACGCCACACTCCGCATTGATGTCCAACCCAGCCCTGAGCAGAAATGTGAGCGCTGCTGGCACCACCGTGCCGACGTCGGTTCAAACGCCGACCACCCCACGCTGTGTGGCCGCTGTTCGGACAACCTCTTTGGCGACGGCGAGCCGCGTCAACATGCCTGAACAACACCCTGCCCAAGATCAACCAGATGTCACGCAAGTAGCCCCCAGCCGCCGCCCCGTGCTGGCTTGGGGGCTGTTGGCGGCCGTCATTATCGGCTTGGACCAAGCCACCAAAGTCTGGTTTGATACGGCGTTGCAGTATGGGGAACGCTGGCACATTCTGCCGTTTTTTGACTTCACCCTGCTGTACAACACGGGGGCGGCCTTTAGTTTCCTGGCCGACGGCCAAGGCTGGCAACGCTGGCTTTTCACGCTAATCGCGCTGGCTGCCACCGTCATCATCGCCCGCTTGCTATGGAAGTATCCGCAGCAAAAGCTGTTTTGCGGCGCGCTGGCCTGCATTCTGGGAGGAGCACTGGGCAACGCCATCGACCGCGTACTATATGGCCATGTGGTGGATTTTCTGCTGTTCTACTGGCAGGATAGGTATTTCCCCGCGTTCAACGTCGCGGATGTCGCCATCACGCTTGGCGCCATCCTGCTGGTTTTGGACGAAATCCTGCGCTGGCGTCGCGAAAAGCGGCAACGCGCTCAACTTTGAGTCGTCACCATGCTGGAACTTGCCAATAAACGCATTGTGCTCGGTCTGACGGGCGGCATCGCCTGCTATAAGGTCGCCGAATTTGTCCGCCGCGCCATTGATCAAGGCGCCGTCATTGATGTGGTCATGACTGAGGCGGCCACGCACTTCATTACCCCCGTCACCATGCAAGCGCTGTCGGGGCGCCCGGTCTACCTGGACCCATGGGATGCCCGCGTGCCCAATAATATGGCGCACATCAACCTGACACGCGGGGCCGACGCCATTCTCATCGCACCGGCCAGCACCGACTTCATGGCCAAATTGGCGCATGGCTTGGCCGACGACCTACTCTCCACGCTGTGCGTGGCGCGTGGCAACTGCCCCTTGCTGGTGGCGCCTGCCATGAATCGCGAAATGTGGTTGAACCCCGCCACTCAGCGAAATGCCGAGCAATTGCGACGCGACGGCGTGCGCTTGCTCGGCCCCGCCGAAGGCGAACAAGCGTGTGGCGAAACGGGTGGCGGGCGCATGCTGGAACCCGACCAAATACTGGCCGAACTCATTGCCTTCTTCCAGCCCAATACACTGGCCGGGCAGCGCGTCCTGATTACCGCCGGTCCCACCTCTGAACGCATCGACCCGGTGCGGGTCATCACCAACCGCAGTTCTGGAAAAACCGGCTATGCCATTGCACGCGCCGCGTACGAAGCGGGCGCGGAAGTGATATTGGTCAGCGGCCCAACGCCCTTGCCCACCCCCTATGGGGTCACCCGCATCAATGTGGAAAGCGCCCGGCAGATGCACGCCGCCGTCATGCAATACGCCGCCAACAGCGATGTATTCATCTCCGTAGCCGCCGTCGCTGATTGGCATGTGGTGAACAGCAGCGATCAGAAGCTTAAAAAGACTTCGGGTAGCGGCGCTCCGCAGCTGGAATTCGCCCCCAACCCAGACATCCTCGCCGAGGTGGCTGCCATGGAAAACGGCCCCTGGTGCGTAGGCTTTGCCGCCGAAACCGAGAACCTCGCCGAATATGCCGAAGCCAAGCGCCGCCGCAAAGGCGTGCCCTTGCTGGTGGGGAATCTGGCCCAACAGGTAATGGACGCTGAACTCACTGAAATGGTGTTGTTCGAAGAGCGCGGCCAAACTGCCTTATCGCCTCAACCTAAACTACAGGCTGCTCGCGCACTGGTCAGTGCCATCGCCCAGCGCCTGCCAAGGAAGTAAACATCCCATGAGACGCATCGCCCTGAAGATTCTTGACCCGCGCATGACCGATTACTTGCCCAGCTATGCCACACGCGGGTCGGCCGGGTTAGATTTGCGCGCCTGCATCGACGCCCCGCTGACGCTGCAACCGGGTGCGACGGAACTCATCCCCACGGGCTTATCCATTCATATCGCCGACCCGGCCTACGCCGCCATGATTCTGCCGCGCTCGGGGCTGGGCCATAAACACGGCATTGTGTTGGGTAATTTGGTGGGTTTGATCGATTCCGACTACCAAGGCCCGCTCATGGTGTCGGCATGGAACCGTGGCAGTGAGCCCTTTGTGCTGGAACCCATGGAGCGCTTGGCACAACTGGTTGTTGTACCCGTTCAACAGGTGGAATTCGACATCGTTGATGAATTCGAAGACAGCAGCCGGGGTGCGGGCGGCTTTGGCAGCACCGGCAGGAATTAACGGATCTTCCCATGATGGCCGGCTGAAATTCCCCAGACTGGCTGACATTTCCACATTCGGCTGGTACTCCGACAGCCAGCTCACATGTCCTGGGTCGGCGCGTCTCCCGAGACAGGCCGATAAATCCACTACCAAGCGGCTGCGCATTAGTTCAGCGCCGCTTTTCAGCTTGATTCGATTTCTTCTTCACCCAGATAAGAAGCCCGGACTTTAGGGTCGTCCAGCAACTGAGCTGACGGCCCTTCCAGAATCATCCGGCCGGATTCCATCACATAACCCCGGTGGCTGGTTTCCAGCGCCAACCGCGCGTTCTGTTCGATCAGCAGAATCGTCACGCCTTCGTCGGCAATGGTGCGGACTACCTCAAAGATTTTTTCCACCATGATGGGGGCCAGGCCCATGGAAGGTTCATCCAGCAGTAGCAGCCGGGGCCGGGAAATCATGGCGCGGCCCATGGCCAGCATCTGCTGTTCGCCGCCGGACATGGTTCCGGCAGACTGTTTCAGCCTTTCCTTCAGGCGCGGGAAAATCTCCAACACGTGTTCGGTATCGCGGGCGATCTGTTCCGTATCGCGGCGGCTGTACGCCCCCATGGCGAGGTTTTCTTCAATGGTGAGCTGGCCGAAAATTCCCCGGCCTTCCGGCACCATGACCAGCCCCTGGCGAACCAGCATGTAAGAAGGCGCTCCGGCAATGGAGCGGCCATCGTAGAGCATGTCTCCCCCCGCATGTGGCACCAGGCCGCAAATCGCCCGCAAGGTGGTGCTTTTCCCCGCCCCATTCGCGCCAATCAAGCACACCAGCTCGCCCGGGTTGACGACCAGGCTCAGGCCGCGCACAGCCTTAATGCCACCGTATGCGACATCCAGGTCGCGTAATTCAAGCAAGGGGGTCACTGCGCCCGTCATTGCCCTTCCTCATTCTGTTCCTGCGCTTCAGCCATGGTCTGAGGTACGGCGGCAGCCCCTTGTTCGGCAGCCCCCTTGCCCAGATACGCCTCGATGACACGCGGGTTACGCTGTACCTCAGACGGCTTGCCCTCGGCCAATACGCGGCCGTATTCCAGCACGAGCACCCGGTTGCACAGCCCCATCACCAACTTCATATCGTGTTCGATCAGCAGCACCGTTACACCGTCGTCGCGAATTTTTTCAATCAACTTGCGCAGCACCACGGTTTCTGAAGGGTTCATCCCCGCAGCGGGTTCATCCAAGGCCAGAAGTTTTGGGTCGGTTGCCAGCGCGCGGGCAATCTCCAGCCGCCGTTGGTCACCATAGGAAAGCGAGCGAGCGATATCATTCGCGCGTTCGGCAATACCTACATACTCCAATAACTCGTAGGCACGCGCTTCGATGGCGCGCTCTTCTTCCAGCGTGGCGCGATTACGCAACACCGCGCCCAACACGCCGGCCTTGGTGCGCACATGGCGCCCGATCATCACATTCTCAATGGCGCTGACGTTAGCGAACAGACGGATATTCTGAAAAGTGCGGGCCAGGCCCACTTGGGCGATTTCATGCGGCTTGAGCTTGGTGAGCTGATGCCCCATGAAGTTCGCTGTGCCCATTTCGGGCTGGTACAGGCTGGTGAGCACATTGAACAGTGTGGTTTTGCCCGCACCATTCGGCCCGATCAGCCCGTAGATATCGCCCTTGCAAATGCTGAAGCTCACGTCAGAAAGCGCTTGCAAGCCGCCAAAGCGTTTGCTGAGTTTGTTGACGACCAGCAAAAGCTCGGGCATGGAGCTTCTGTCGCGGTTGACCATGGGCTGATTCATGCCGCCCCCTTGGCTGAGCGCAATTCTCGGCGGCGTAAGGCCGAGGGCCATAAGCCTTCGGGCCGGAAAATCATGACCAGAACCAGCGCAAAGCCGAACAACAACATGCGTATGCCTTCAGGGTCGAGAATGACTTCGCCAAACAGCGTTTGCTGCAAGGGCACGACCACGGCGCGCAATAGTTCAGGGAAAACCGAGAGCAGTAACGCCCCCAGTATGACCCCAGGGATATTCCCCATACCCCCCAGAACCACCATGCAAAGCACCATAATGGATTCAGTCAGGCTGAAGCTTTCTGGGCTGACAAACCCTTGCATTGAGGCAAACAGGCAGCCGGCAATACCGCCAAACGACGCGCCCATGGCGAAGGCCAGCAGTTTGATATTGCGGGTATTAATGCCCATGGCCTTGGCCGCGACTTCGTCTTCGCGCACGGCTTCCCAGGCACGCCCAATGCGGGAATGCTGCAAACGCACACAGATGACGACAATCACAATCGTGATCGCCAATAGCAAGTAATAGTATTTTTCCGGGCCGGTAATGCGAAACCCGAAGATCTCCTGGCTGCGCCCGAAGAGAAAATCGCCCACTTTGAAAGTGTCGATGCGGTTGATACCTTGCGGCCCGTTGGTGATATTGACCGGCGCATCCATATTATTGAGGAAGATGCGCACAATCTCGCCAAAGCCCAGCGTGACAATGGCCAGGTAATCGCCCCGCAACTTAAGCGTCGGCGCGCCCAGCAGCGCCCCGGCGATGGAGGCCATAACAAAACCAACAGGCAGTATCACCCAAAATGGCAAGTGCAAGCCAAAATGGGGAGAAGCCAGCATGGCCCACACATATGCCCCTACGGCATAGAAGGCGATATAGCCCAAATCAAGCAAGCCGGCGAAGCCCACCACGATATTCAGGCCCAGAGCCAGCATGACATAGATGAGGGCAAAGTTCAGTGTGCGGATCCAGCTTTGCCCCGCCATACCCAGCAAGAACGGTAGTACGGCCAGCACGGCGCCGCACAGCACAATGCCGAGCCATACTTTGGGCGAGATGGGCTGGCGGCTGGAGGAAACCAGTGAACTCATGCGCGATCTCCCACCCGTTCACCCAGCAAGCCGGATGGACGGAAGACCAACACCAGAATCAGCACAATGAATGAGAAAACATCCTGATAGTTGCTGCCGAAGAAGCCGCCGGTGAGGTCGCCGATATAGCCCGCCCCCAGCGATTCAATAATGCCCAGCAGCAGCCCGCCCAACATGGCGCCTGCCAGGTTGCCAATGCCACCCAGTACAGCGGCGGTAAACGCCTTCAGCCCGAGAATAAAGCCCATGGTGTACTGCGCCACGCCATAGTAGGAAGCCACCATCACGCCCGCTACCGCCGCCAACAGCGAACCAATGACGAACGCGGCGGAAATCACCGTATTGATGTTGACCCCCATCAGCCCTGCCACTTCGCGGTTCTGCGCCGTGGCCCGCATGGCGGTTCCTAGGCGAGTACGATGCACCAGCAGCAGCAAGGCGGCCATCATGCCGGCCGCCGCTCCAATAATGATGATTTGCAGCAGGCTGATGCGAGCGTCGCCGATATGGAACACCATGGGTTCGATAATGTGCGGAAAGCTCAGGTAATTGCGCCCCCAAATCATCATCGCGACGTTCTGGATAATGATGGAAATACCAATAGCCGTAATCAGCGCGGCCAAGCGTGGTGCGCGGCGCAGCGGCCGATAGGCGAAGCGTTCGGCAGTCCAACCAATGGCCATGCAAACCGGCATGGCCAGAAATAGTGCGCCCATAACGGCCACCCAGGCAGAAACGCCGCCCGGGTCGCCGCCCACAAACGCTACCACCAGCGTGGTGGCAACCATGGCGCCAATCATGACAACGTCGCCATGGGCGAAATTGATAAGGCCGATGATGCCGTACACCATCGTATAACCCAACGCGACTAAAGCGTAGACGCTGCCGACCGTCACGCCGTTAATTAATTGCTGAAGCAGAATTTCCATGCCCTGGAACCAGGTAATGAGGCGAGGCTGGCGTAAAGCCAGTTCGTATGCATGCTGTCACCACGGGGCACGGCCAAGCGCGCCCCATGGTGATAAACGCATTAATTGGCCTTGCTGACCATGGTTTTAACCATTTCCCAAGCGCCGTTCTTGACTTGGTAGATGGTGACGGAAATCTCCTTGAGATCGCCGTTTTCGTCGTAGGCGATGCTGTCACTGGTGGCCCCGGAACGCTGCAAGGCAGCCAACTTGGGCAGATAATCCGCAGGCTTGGAAGAGCCGGCTTCCTTCATGGCCGTAACCATGTTCCAGGCGCCATCGTAGGCGTAAGGCGCATACACACCCGGGTTCTGGTTAAAACGGGCTTTATAGGCCTCTTCGAACTTAGTGCCGGCCGCCATTTGCTGCAAAGGCACGCCGGCCAAAGACGCGTAAGTGCCTTCAGCGGCTTCACCGGCCAGCTTGAGGAAGGTTTCGCTACGCGTCATTTCGCCGGACATCAGAGGGGCCTCAATACCAAGCGTGACCATTTGCCGCCGCATGGGGCCGGATTGTGCATCCAGGCCGCCGAAGAAGACGACGTCAGGGTTTTTAGACTTGATATTGGTAAGGATGGCCGTGAAATCGTTGGCTTTGTCGGTTGTGTATTCACGCGCCACAATTTGGCCGCCATGGGCTTCCACGGCTTTGGCGACTTGGTCGGCCAAGCCCTGACCGTAGGCAGTGCGATCGTCGATCAGCGCAACGGTTTTCCCGCCGAGATCTTTCACAATGAATTCACCTGCCGCCGCGCCCTGCTGCGTGTCGCTGGTCATCATACGGAAAGTGGTGTTAAAGCCTTGGGCCGTGTATTCAGGCGAAGTGGCCATGGCGATCTGCGGCAGGCCTTCGTCGTGATAAACGCTGGAAGCCGGAATGGTGGTGCCGGAGTTAAAGTGGCCCAACACCCCTTGCACGCCTTCGTCCACAATCTGTTGCGCTACCTGCACGGCAGTACGGGGGTCAGCCTGGTCGTCGCGGGTGACCAGCTCGAATTTGGCAGTTTTCCCATTGAGCTCGATTTTTTGTTCGTTGGCTTCTTCGAGCGCAAGCAACAAGCCGTTGCGCATATCGTCGCCATAGTGAGATTGCGGGCCGGTGAGCGGCGCTGCAAAACCCAGTTTCACGACCTGCTCAGCCGCGGTAGCGACCGGTGCGGCGGTGAAAACGGCCAGGGTAGCGGCCGTTGCGGCCAACAGCTTGAATCCGTTGCTGATTCGCATGTGTGTCTTCTCCGTTTTCTGGATATTGTGTGCCGTGGATGATCCCACGAGCATAGGTAAGCATTACAACAGATGTTGCAGGCCGACCTATATCAGTTGTAACCCTAGGAAAACGGTGTTTCAGCTTACGCAGCCGCGGAATATCAGCCCTTGTGGCAGGTTGCTGGCAGCAGGCGCTGATGCCGGCTGCGGCCAAGGCAAAGTCTGCGCGACCAAGCCCGCCAGATGCTCTAAGGCTTGGCGATGACCGGCCACCAATGCCCCCATGCCCTCGCCCACCGGCAGAGTCAGCTGCGCGGAACACACTTGCCCTTTCACCCCCGACGCCATGCCCAGCGGCGCCGTGCGCCACACCGCATCCTGGCGTATGGCTTGCCCATAAATGGAATCAAACCGCTGGAAATCAAAATAGATCTGCCAAACAGGCGCTTCAGTAGAAAACTCCGATGCGCTGACATCCAGCACATTCAGCCTGCTTGCCAGCGCCGCACCCAAGGTTTCGCGAATCTGCGCTTCCAATGGGCCCGCCCATAGTGCGGCGTTCAAGGGCATGACTTCCGGGCTTTCCGCCGTGGAAATCACAATCTGCGGGCGTGCCAGCTGTTCTGGAATCAACACAGGCTGCACTTTGATGACGTAATCCGTCCTCAGGGGTTGCGCCTGCCGTGGCGACTCCTGACCTGCCGGCGCCTGGCCAGACGACACTTGCCCTGAAAACGCCAGCGCTGGCGCTTGCAACGCATAATAGTGCGGCGCTTGTGTCGCACAGCCTGCCAAGAAAACAGCCACACTCAACAGTAAGAATCTCATGGTGAAACCTCCAGCCGATCGCGAGGCGCCCCTCTTATCAACGAACTCGGCTGTGTCTGCAATTGATCAGCCAATAAGCGTAGCGCCCGCGCCGTAGCAGCCAATTCGCGCATGGTTGCGTCCAGCCCGCCGGTAGTGGCCGTGCCCTCTTCTACAAACCCATCCACTGCCGCCAGCGTCTTACGCAAGGCCTGCAAGGTGGACGCCAATTCCGGGGCCACCTTGCCATCCACGCCCGACAACACCGCTGTGGCACTTTGCAAGGTGTCGCGCACGTCCTGCACCAGTTCTTCAAGCGGCAATGCATCAATCTTGCTGACAATGCTGCCCAATTGCTGTTGTAAGCGGTCCATATCACCCGTCACCGTGGGCAGCACGACCGGGTATTCCGTGCCATTGAACGCCACCGCTTCCGCATCACGGAAGAATTCCAGCGCCACATATTGCTGCCCGGTCAGCAAATTAGCCGAGCGCATCTGCCCTCGTAGGCCACGCATCACCATATTTTCCAGTAGACGAGCCCGCGCGATGTGCGGGTCTTTTTCGACCTCTGTCATGTGCACGTACAAGGGCCCGAAACGCATGGGGTAAATGCGGGCGCGCACCAAAGCATAGAACTGGCGCTGTTCCCGGTCGAACTCCATGTCGATATCCACCACACTACCCAGTTCCAAGCCTCGGAAGTCGACAGGCGCTCCCACCTTGAGGCCGCGCACCGTATGGTAGAAACGGAAATCGATCAACATGGGCTCCCCGTCTGGGTCCGCCATGGCCTGATCTTGTGAGGCATGCAGATAGAAAGTGGAATTCGGCTCAGCCGCCTGGATATCGAACTCGTCTGCCGGTGAAAACGCCACCCCGCCGGCCAGAATGGAGGCCATGGAACCTGTTTGCACGGAGAAACCTTCTGCATCAAGCGAGACGTTTACACCGCTGGCGTTCCAGAAACGGGCGTCGGTCGTCACAAAGTTATCGTGCGGTGCATCGACAAAAATATGCACATTGACGGCATCGCCGTTCGCATCGAGGTCGTAGCCAATCACCTGCCCCACCTGAATGCGGCGATAGTAAACCGGCGAGCCGATATCCAGCCAACCAAGGTCTTCAGACCTAAGCGTATAGCGTGACCCAGGCCGCTCACTGCTGATTTCCGGGGGGGACTCTAAGCCTTTAAAGCTATACACCGCCTTATCCTGCGCTCCGGACGAGGAAGGCGTATCGACCGCGATATATACCCCAGACAGCAAAGTCCCCAAGCCGGATACTCCACTGATGGCAAGACGCGGCCTGACCACCCAGAAACGGGATTCGGGCTGAGTGATGTAGTCGGCGCCATCGCGGTTAAGTTGGGCTTTTACCAGTACGCGGCCATTTTCGTGATCAACCCTGACATCCGTCACAACGCCAATGGCCACATCTTTGTAACGTACGCGGGTCTGGCCTACCTCTATACCTTCAGCAGACTCAAACGATATCGTGATGGTGGGCCCGGTGGCCATCCAGTCTTTTGCCAGCAAGCCTGCACCGACAATAACCGCCAACAGCGGAACCAGCCATATCCATGAAATCCGCTGCGTTTTGCGCGAGCGCACTTCAGGCCGCGGGCGCGCAATGGCTGCTGGGGGTTGCGCTGCTTCTACTGCTTTTGCATCTTTTTCTTTGCTGTCTGTCATCAGTCGCTTCCGCCGGGTGCCGATTCTTGATCCCAGCCTTTGCGCGGATCATAACTCATGGCCGCCAACATGGTCAGAACGACCACCATGCCGAAGCTGGCCGCTGCCGGGCCTGCAATCACCTGCGACATGCCTGGAAAATTGGCCAGTGCAGCCATCAGTATGACGACAAAGACATCCAACATGGACCACTGGCCGATAAATTCGACCAGCTCATACAAGCGCGTACGCTGGCGTTGCTGGCGTTCGCCCTTCCAGCGGCGGGCCAGCATCAGCGTTACCAGTGCCACCAGTTTGGTGATCGGTACAACGACGCTGGCGGCAAAGACGATGAGGGCGAGATCCCAGGAGCCTAATCGCCAAAGCTCTACCACGCCGCCCAGAATCGTATGCGTACTGCTTCCCATCAAACTGCGGATCTCCATCATAGGCAGTACATTGGCCGGAATGTAAACCACCGCTGCAGCAACAACAAACGCCCATACGCGCGCTTCCATATTGGGCCGACGCTTGTGAACACGGCTACCGCAGCGCCCACAGCATCCTGTTTCCGCCACCGCCTTCCTTTCTTGCACATAGCCGCAAACCGGACACGCCACCATAGCTTCTGGTGACAAGCCGTTATCGCGACTGAGCGGCGCCAGCCCGGCCTCTTCGGCATAGCGCCACAAGCGTTCGCTATCCAGCCTGCTGAGCGCCGTCAGCATAAAAGTGAGAATCCCGAAGGCCCAAATGCCCGGCCCCGGTTGCAAGCTGGCAAGGCCAGCGAATTTCACAATAGCAACGATGATGCCCAGCATCAGCACCGGCACCATGCTCCACGGCCCCACGGCGTGGTAAATGCGCATGGCCACGCGGAAGTCCGGCGGTAAATCGCCCTTGCGCAGGCAACCCAGCGCCCAGAACAGAAAACACAATTGTGTGAGGGGCAGCCAGAAGCCCACTAACCCGGTCATGACGGCAAGAATATGGTGGCCGTTCTCCCAACTCAGCCACAATGCCCCCACAAAACTGGCATGCACGGTTTTACCCAACATGGAAACATGGGCAATGGGAAACCCGTTGGCGATGATGAATATCACCAGCGCGGCAGCGGTCAGCCCGGACCAAAAGCTCAGGGAGAAACGGCTTTGCCGCAGCAAGATATAACCACAACGGCTACAAACAGCCATGCCGCCGGGCTCGACGGCCACGGCGGCATGGAGGGTATCGCAATGTCGGCAGGCGACCAGGCCGGGCCGTGTCGCCTGCGCTTCACCCGGAATGGCGGACATTAGTCAACCAGTTCGGGTTCCGGGCGAGACGGAGCCGGGTCGTGGTCGTTGCCCTGGCCCTTGTCGTCTGGGAAGGTCAGCTTCACCTGACCGGCGTCGTCCAGCCCGACTTCGACGTGGCCGCCATCCACCAACCTGCCAAACAGGAGTTCGTCGGCCAGCGCTCGGCGGATTGTGTCCTGGATAAGGCGCTGCATGGGACGCGCGCCCATGGTGGGATCGAACCCTTCTTTGGCAAGGTGGTCGCGCAAGGCGTCGGTAAACGTGACTTCAACCCGTTTTTCATGCAGTTGGTTTTCCAGCTGCAGCAGGAATTTATCGACCACCCGCAAGATGACATCGCGCGACAGCGGCGTAAAGCCGATGATAGCGTCGAGCCGGTTGCGGAATTCAGGCGTGAACATGCGCTTGATTTCAGCCATTTCGTCGCCTGCCGTGGCGGGCGCCGCAAAACCGATGGTGTTGCGGTTGAGCTCTTGCGCCCCTGCGTTGGTTGTCATCACGAGAATGACGTTGCGGAAATCGGCCTTGCGCCCGTTGTTGTCGGTAAGCGTGCCGTGATCCATAACCTGCAGCAGGATGTTGAAGACATCCGGGTGGGCTTTTTCGATTTCATCGAGCAGCAACACACTGTGAGGCTGCTTGGTGACGGCTTCCGTCAGCAAGCCGCCTTGATCGAAGCCCACGTAACCGGGCGGCGCACCGATAAGACGCGACACCGTATGGCGTTCCATGTATTCGGACATATCGAAACGCAGCAGCTCGACACCCAGCACAAACGCCAACTGCTTGGCGACTTCGGTTTTACCCACCCCTGTTGGCCCGGAAAACAGGAATGAGCCAATGGGTTTGTCTGGGCGGCCCAGGCCGGAGCGCGCCATTTTGATGGAAGCCGCCAGTGCTTCGATGGCGGAATCCTGGCCAAACACCACGGTTTTGAGGTCGCGTTCCAGCGTAGCCAGCTTGTTGCGGTCGTCGGTAGACACGCTTTGCGGCGGGATACGGGCGATTTTCGCCACGGTGGCCTGGATGTCTGCCTTGCCAATTAACTTTTTACGGCGAGAGGCAGGCATCAGGCGCTGTGCTGCGCCGGCCTCGTCAATGACATCAATGGCTTTATCGGGCAGGAAACGATCGTTAATGTGGCGCGCAGCCAGTTCTGCCGCCGCCGTAATAGCCGCTGCCGAATAACGCACACCATGGTGCGCTTCGAAGTGGCTTTTCAGGCCACGCAGAATTTGGATGGTCTGCTCCACAGAGGGCTCGGGAACATCGATTTTCTGGAAGCGGCGCGATAGCGCGTGATCTTTTTCGAAGATGCCGCGATATTCGTTATAGGTGGTGGCCCCCATGCATTTGAGTTGCCCGGAGGACAAGGCGGGCTTGAGCAGGTTGGAGGCATCGAGCGTGCCGCCCGAAGCCGAACCCGCACCAATCAACGTGTGGATTTCGTCGATGAACAACACCGCATTGGTGTTGTCTTTCAGGCATTTGAGCACCGCTTTAAGGCGCTGTTCGAAATCGCCCCGGTATTTGGTGCCTGCCAGCAAAGCGCCCATATCGAGCGCATAGACCTGAGCGTCGGCCAGAATTTCCGGCACATCGTTGCGCGTAATGCGCCATGCCAAGCCTTCAGCGATGGCGGTTTTACCCACACCGGCCTCGCCCACCAGCAAGGGGTTGTTCTTGCGGCGGCGGCATAGCACCTGAATGACACGCTCGACCTCGTGTTCGCGGCCAATCAGCGGATCGATCCGCCCCTGGCGGGCTTCAGCGTTGAGATCTGTGGCGTAAAGCTCCAGGGGAGACTTCTGCTGATCAGATTTGGCTTCTTCCACGGGTTGTGCCTTCGGCTGTTCGACGGGGGGCTCTTCAGGCGTTTTGGTGATGCCATGCGAGAGATAGTTCACCACATCAAGACGAGTGACCCCTTGCTGCTGCAAAAAGTAAACCGCATGGGAATCCTTTTCGCCATACATGGCTACCAGAACGTTAGCGCCGGTCACCATGTTTTTATGGGAATTCCCAGAGGACACATGCATGATGGCACGCTGGATCACACGCTGAAAGCCCAGGGTCGGCTGGGTATCGACATCTTCATCGCCAGGGAATACCGGGGTGTTCTCAGCGATGAACTTGCGAAGATCCTGACGCAGAACATCGAGGTTGGCGGAACAAGCGCGCAACACTTCGCTGGCCGCAGCATTGTCCAGAAGGGAAAGGAGCAAGTGCTCGACGGTAATAAATTCGTGCCGGGCCGTACGGGCCTCGACAAAAGCCATGTGCAGGCTGACTTCAAGTTCTTCGGAGATCACGCTACCTCCATCATATCGGAGCGGGACAAACAAATTCGACAAATCCCTGTTCTTATTCTATGACTAAATCGAGCTTGCGTATCGCCAATGTCTGAACGCTGTGGCGCCAACTCCCTGCGCCACATAACGACTTTACTATACCCGCACTTTGCCGCCTTGTGCGGCCACTGCTTTCCATTAGTCGGCCGGCGGCACCGGTTCCATGATGCATTGCAGGGGGTGTTGGTTGATACGCGCCAGTTGCATGACTGAGTCAACACGCGTGGCAGCAATGTCCCGGGTATAAACCCCTACGACCCCTCTACCTTCATGGTGGACGCGCAGCATAATGCGCGATGCTTCTTCAAGCGACTTGCCAAATACGTGCTGAACCACCACGACCACGAAATCCATCGGCGTGTAATCGTCGTTCAACAGCACGACCTGATACATGGGCGGCGGCGACAACCGTGCCGGCTTGCGCTTCACCGCCGTATTCTGTTTGGGTGCGACCTGAGTCCCCATGACAATACTAGTGTTTCCGATAGTTGACGTCATTTGCGCGTGTGCGCATCATTGGCTGATTCTGAGTGCTTTTGTAAATGTTGCATGCCAGAATTCTCGGGTGAAGCTTACCCGATGTAGTAAGTATCAATCCAATACACAAAAGTTGAGGGCAGTTCGCATGTCTGATTCAATCGCCACCTCCACGCCCGGGGATGTTCAAAAGCTGACAGGAACCGTTAAATGGTTCAACGACGCTAAAGGGTTTGGCTTCATCACTCCCGATAACGGGGGCGAAGACCTTTTTGCACATTTTTCTTCCATCCAGATGAACGGCTTCAAGACGCTCAAAGAAGGTCAGAAAGTCGAATTCGAGATTGCCCAAGGACCGAAAGGCAAGCAAGCACTCAATATTACCGCGGGCTGACTTCTCACGCTCAACCTACCGGGCGCCGAGCTGCGCTTATACACTTATCCTATGTTCGGAACCCGCAAATTTTCAGGGCTTTCACGCCCTGATTTTTTCTTTCTACCCGCCGCAATCGGGTTGGCGATAGGCTTGTGCATGGGCGCGCCCCAGGCCTCCGAGCTGCCGCGCGTACCCTTGCAAGTGGGCGACCTCCCCGTGATCGCCGAGGTAGCTGCTGATAACGCCAGCCGCTCGCAAGGGCTGATGTTCCGGCAGGCGCTCTCACCCAACCAGGGCATGCTGTTCGTCTTTCCAGAAGCGGGCAATGTCTGCTTCTGGATGAAGAACACTCTTTTGCCACTGAGCATTGCTTTTATCGATGCCAAGGGCCGGATTATCAACTTGGCGGACATGCAGCCGCTATCACTCGACCCGCATTGCGCAGCCGCGCCCACCCAATATGCTCTGGAAATGGAGCAAGGTTGGTTTAAACAAAATGGTGTGGAGCCGGGTGTTAAAGTGCAAGGGCTGCCCCCCGCCGATGACGCCCGCTAAACCCAGATAAGGGCTCCGAACGCTCTCTCGCATCATGCTGCAGCGCCTATAGCCGTCAACCGTTGATCGACCTGCGCTGCTTTCTCCAGCTTCCTGCTCTCCCTGCTCTCCCTGCTCTCCCTGCTCATCCTGCTCACCTGCTCACCTGCTCACCTGCTCACCTGCTCACCTGCTCACCTGCTCACCAAGCACCTGCTCACCAAGCACCGCTCATCAGCCCCTGGCATCGCCGCTCGATCACAGTATTATTAAGATATTTCTACTTTAGTCTTATCTAATATATAATCAGGCTCATTCATAACGCATCTTCGAAAAGGAGTCGCCATGCTGCGCTTTGATTTGCCACCAGTCTGGTCAAATGTGACCCGTTGGGAAGCATTTGTGAATTTTCTCGTCTGTGGCGCCAGCCTGTTGTTTACGCCCTGGTTGATGGCCATTTTGGTTGTCCAGGGGTTGGTGCGGGGTTTTCTGGGGCATTACAAGTGCCCGGCGCACCGGCTGTGGGCCGCTATTTTCGAATCACGCAATTGGGGTGGCAAAAAAGAGAATGCGGGCGCCAAGATGTTCGCCAACAAAATTTTGTTCCTGGCCAGCCTGGTATCCGTGGTCGCCTACGCTATGGGGAGCGACTTCTGGAAAGTCCCCTGCATTGTGCTGATGGTTTTCACCACGCTTGAGTGGGCCGTGTCGTTTTGCGCGGCATGCTCGGTCTACGGTTTGTGGTACCGCTGGTTCCCGCCAAAAATGGGTTAAGCCCTTCTATGGGTTAAGCCCTGCTTGGCATTGCAAAAAAGGCGGCCAGTTCAAGTTGGCCGCCTTTTTTTTACATCAGAACAACAGTCTGACTGCTTATGCGCGCTCGACAATCATGGCCATACCCTGACCACCGCCAACGCACATGGTCTCCAGACCATAGCGGACCTGACGGCGCTGCATTTCGTACAGCAATGAGGTCATGATACGCACGCCGGTTGCGCCCACGGGGTGGCCCAGCGAAATGCCGGAACCATTGACGTTGAGCTTGTCTTCCAGCGCTTCCATGGAGCTGCCCCAACCCTTGACGCAGGCCAGCGCCTGGCAAGCGAACGCTTCGTTCAGTTCGATGAGATCCATCTGATCGAAGGTTAAGCCGGTACGAGCCAGCAGCTTCTGCACGGCAGGCACAGGGCCGATCCCCATGCGTGCGGGGTCGCAGCCTGCCGCAGCCCAACCGGTCAGCCAGCCGATGGGCTCAAGGCCCAGTTCATCGAGCTTGTCTTCAGCAACAATCAGGCACGCAGCTGCCGCATCGTTCTGCTGGCATGCGTTGCCTGCTGTCACCACACCGTCTTTCATAATGGTGCGCATGGTCGCCAGACGCTCAACCGTGGTGTCGGGACGCACGCCTTCATCGCGCGTAACGATGACGGGGTCGCCCCTGCGCTGCGGTACGCTGACGGGCACGATTTCATTGTCGAACAGGCCGGCTGCCTGTGCTGCTGCTGCGCGCTGGTGGCTGCGAGCGGCAAAGCGGTCGGATTCCTCGCGGGTGATTTCGTAATCGCGCGCCAGGTTTTCGGCGGTTTCAATCATGCCGCTGATGCGCCCAAAACGGTCTTCCGGCTGAGAACGCTCACGGCCACGGTCGAGGCGGTCGTGCAGCGTGACGGAACCGGCACGCTTGCCCCAACGCATATTGGTGGTGTAGTACTCCACATTGCTCATGCTTTCTACACCGCCAGCCATGACGACGTCGGCCGCGCCGGTCTGCACCATCATGGCAGCCGTCGCCAGCGCCTGCACCCCGCCGCCGCAGCGACGATCCAGCTGCATGCCGGCCACTTCAATGGGGAAGCCCGCCTGCAGAGCCACCCAGCGGCCCGTGCAAGGGGTTTCGCCGTTGGTGTAGCTTTGCGCAAACACCACGTCGTCGATGCGCGCAGGGTCAAGCTTGGTGCGCTCCACAATGGCGCGCGCCACGATGGCACCCATTTCTTCCACGGAAACATCTTTCAGGGAACCGCCAAACGCGCCAACAGGCGTGCGCAACGGCGAGACGATAGCTGCTCGTTTCATTTCAATACCTCTAAATAAAAATTTCTAGATACCAGGGGACTCACAAATAATATTCCTTTTCTGCCTCAGGCACTGAATGCCGCGCCGCAGCGCTTCAAGACTTCATGAGCCTGTCGTTCCAAGCCTTCGCGGTGTTCGGGTGCGGCAATGTCTACCATGCGCTGCACTCGGCGCGACAAGGGCTGGCCACGCAAATCCGCCACACCGTGCTCGGTGACAATCAGGCCGGCGTCACAACGCGGGGTGCTGACCGGCCCCGAAAGCTGAGCCACAATCCGTGAAATACCACGACTGGTGGCCGGCAATGCCACAATCGGCAGGCCGCCTTTGCTGCGGGCGGCTCCGCGCAGAAAGTCCACCGCGCCCCCCAGCGCCCCCACATAAACACCGCCTGCAACTTCGGAATTCACCTGGCCGGTGAGATCGACCTCAATGGCGGAATTAATTGCAGTGAGTTGATTCAGGCTGGCCAGCACATGTTGATCGTGCGTGTAATCGGTGCCACGCATGGTGAGGGTTGGGTTGCGGTGCGCCCAGTCACGCACCCTCTTACTGCCCATCAGAATGGCCCCGACCCCCATGCCTACGTCAATACCCTTGCGGGCATGAGTCAAAACGCCCTTTTCAGCCAGCGCAGCAATCCCATCCGTCACCGCACCGCTGTGCAGGCCCAGATCGCGCCGGTCGTGCAAGGCCGCCAAAATCGCATCGGGCATTTTGCCAATGCCTACTTGCAGTGTGGCGCCATCTTGTATGTAACCGGCGACGTGGCCGGCGATGGCAGTCTCAACGGGGCCTGGCTCGGCCCCCAGAATCTCCAATGGGGGGTGCTCGGCATCGACGAGCAAGCCGAAATCTTCGGCCTTCAGATAGGGGCCGCCATGGGTCCAGGGTACATCCGGATTCACCTCACCAATCACGACACGGGCGCATTCAACCGCAGTGGTGATGTACTCACGCACCTGCCCCATGCTGTAACGGCCTTGTTCGTCGGGTGGCGAAACCTGTACCAGCACAACATCGGCGGGCAAGGCGCCGGAGCGAATCAGGCCGGGAAGGTGGGAATAATGGCTGGGAAGAATATCCAGCACACCGGCTGAAGCCAATGCTCTATGGGGGCCGGACGCCGCATAGCCAAAGAAATCAATTGCATCGGCCTGCTCAGGCTGCAGGGTGTCGGCCACGCCTATCCCCACAAACACCCGCAGTCGCCCATCCCGGGCCAAAGCATGCCGGTGTGCAACGACCGCCCGCGTAAGCGTCAGAGGCTCTGCTGTCGCCTGCCCCCACCAAAGCGTATCGCCTGGCCGGATCAGCGCTTCCAGTTGCGTTGCGAGGGCTGGCTTGTTGCTTGAACCTTTCATTGCCTCAGTATTCTTATTTTCTTTCATTTGAAAAACGATTTTTGTTGCCAGAAAAGAAAAATCCCTACGAGCGGGATTCGCTTCGTAGGGACTGGCAAAGCCGATTATCAAAGGCGGCTCATGCCGCCTTTGATGGAAGCCAAGACGCTTAAGCGAAGTTCTGCGCGGCGAACTGCCAGTTCACCAAGCTCCAGAAGCTTTCCAGGTACTTGGGGCGCGCGTTACGGTAGTCGATGTAGTAAGCGTGCTCCCAGACATCACAGGTCAGCAGGGGGGTGTCGGAGGTGGTGAGCGGCGTAGCAGCATTGCTGGTGTTAACGATGTCCAGCGAGCCGTCGCCTTTCTTAACCAGCCAGGTCCAGCCCGAACCGAAGTTGCCGGCGGCCTGCTTGTTGAACTCTTCCTTGAAAGCGTCGAAACTGCCCCACTTGGCGTTGATGGCCTCGGCCAGCGCACCTTCGGGTTGGCCGCCACCGTTGGGAGACAGACCGTTCCAGTAGAAGGTGTGGTTCCAGACTTGAGCGGCATTGTTGAACACACCACCCGAGGACTTGCGCACGATGTCTTCCAGGGAAGCCGACTCGAACTCTGTACCTGCGATGAGGTTGTTCAGGTTGGTGACGTAAGTCTGGTGATGCTTGCCGTAGTGGTATTCAAGCGTTTCCTTGGAAATATGCGGCTCAAGCGCATTCATCTCGTATGGAAGCGGGGGAAGCGTAAATGCCATGTTCGTAACCCTTTTCAAATGAAATCAGTGAGTTGAAGCTGCCGAAATTTTGGCAGGCACTGCTTTTGCTACACCCAGATACGCGACCATTCACTATAGGCAGTAAACCGAGCACCCGGCTTCACAAAAGACCATGCGTCGCCAGAACCTGAGTTTGCGCGCTCCCGCGCCCAAACTCAATCTGCAGCGTTTCACCAACCTTTAAGTCTAACCCATTTTTTATGATCTTCCCTTCCGCATTACGGGTGAGGGAGTAACCGCGTTCCAGCACACTGTTGGGGCCCAGCGCCTCCAGCATTTGCGTCAGGGCGGCCAGCTTCTGGCGCCGTTGCTGCAACGTGATTTCCAGTGTGCGCTGCAACGATAGGCCAAGCTCCGTCAGCCGCCGCTGATGCTGCGCCACTTGCGGGCGACAACGTTCCAGCCGCGCTGCGAGCGTGGCATGGCGCCCTACCCCGCGTTCCAGGCTGCGTGCCGCAGCCTGATCAAGACGCTGCCGCAAAGCCGCCAGCCGTTCGGCCTGTTGAGCCAGCCGCTGGCGCGGCGACACCAGGCCGGCGCGGGCGCGGTCCAGGCGCAGCGACGCCCTTTCCAGCAAGCGCATCTGGCGCAGGGTCAGGGCATTGAAGGCGGCATCGACGGCTTGCAGGCAGTCGGCGCGAGGGCGGCAGGCAAGCTCAGCGGCTGCGGTGGGCGTGGGCGCGCGCAAATCAGCCACAAAGTCGGCAATGGTGAAATCTGTTTCGTGGCCCACCCCGCAGATTACGGGAATCGGGCTGGCCGCAATCGCACGGGCCAGCGCTTCGTCGTTGAACGCCCATAAATCCTCAAGGCTGCCGCCGCCACGCACCAGCAGCAGCGTGTCGACCTCGGCGCGTTGCCCTGCTGTTTGCAAGGCCTCGACCAATGCGGCGGGCGCATCTGCACCCTGCACTGGCGCCGGATACACCACCACCGGCACATGCGGCGCACGGCGCTGCAAGGCTGTCAGAACATCGCGCAAGGCTGCTGCAGCCAATGAGGTGACGACGCCAATACGCTGAGGCATCTGCACCGGCGTACGCTTGCGCTCTGGGTCGAACAGGCCTTCGGCTTCCAACTTCTGCTTCAAGCGCAAAAAGGCTTCGTGAAGGTCGCCCAGCCCAGCCCGACGCATGCTATCCACCTGCACCTGGTAGTCGCCTCGGGGTTCGTACAGGCTGACCGTCACCCGGAACTCGAAACGTTCACCAGAACGCGGCACAAAACCCACGGCCTGGGCACGCCCGCGAAACATCACCGCCCGCACCGCCGCCCGCTCATCTTTGATGGAAAAATACCAGTGGCCGGACGCTGCCTGGGTGAAGTTGGACACCTCGCCGCGCAGCCAGATCCTGCTGAAGGAAGCTTCCAGCAGACGACCCACCCGGCTGTTTAGCTGAGTGACTGTCCAGATGGGCTCATTGCCATCTTTTTGTGCGTTGTCAAGCGAAAATTGAGCGCTCATAGTGAAATGCTGTCCACAGCCTGCTTCAGACTGTCAGAATGTTGAAATATCAAGGCCAGCAAGGCATCGAATAAAGAAATGCTTGAAGATAACACCGTAAGCCATTGATTATATTGAGTTTTTAAAATGACGAGAAAATGACTGAAAATTGACCAATGAACCTCTGCGCCAACGATAATGCGGCACTTCACAGCTTTGTGCACAGAATTATCCACAGTTTCTGTGGATACTTTTCCCACCGCCCCATTTCATGCGGGACACGCCAAAAAAAACCAATACTGAACACAGCTAAAACGAGGATTGTAGAATGCGAGATCATCTTCCATCGGACATTCACAGATGCTGAACCTGATACACGCCGCCGGCTGGCCGGTCTGGCTGCTGATCTGCACTTCGGTGCTGGGGCTGGCCATCATAATCGAACGCTTTTTGTCGCTGCGTGCGCCCCGGGTGCTGCCGCCGCGCTTATCTAGCCAGGTATTGGAAGTCGTACGCCAGCGCAATGACGATACCGACGCCATTATCCGCCTGGCCGGGTCGTCACCGCTAGGTCGGGTTCTGGCCGAAGTACTGGTCAACCGCCACGACACCCCTCAGAACCGACAAATCGCCGTGGAAGATGTCGGCAAAGATGTCGCTCACCAGCTCAACCGCTACTTGCCCGCACTGGCCACTATCGCTGTCGTCGCCCCGCTCATGGGTTTGTTCGGCACGGTGGTAGGCATGATTGAAATCTTCGCCTCCTACACGCCTAGCGGCGGCGACCCTGCTCAGCTGGCGCGAGGCATTTCCATCGCCCTGTACAACACCGCCTTTGGCATCATCATCGCCATTCCCGCCCTGATCTGCCATCGCTACTTCCGTTCGCGGGTCGACCACTTCCTGCACCGCATGGAACGCGAAGCCAGCGCCCTGAGCCGCTTGCTGGACCGTGGAGCCGCGCAATGAACTTCCGGAAAAACCAGCCCGATGACGAGATCGAGATCAACCTGATCCCGCTGATCGACGTGCTGCTGGTGATTCTCATCTTTCTGGCTGCCACTACGTCCTTCAATCGCTACCAGCAGCTGCAACTCACCCTGCCACGGGCGGCAGCCGAAGCGCAGCAGGGCGACGCCATGCGCATCGCTGTCAGCCACGACGGCCTGTACGCGGTTCAGGGCCAGCTTCTTGCGGGCACGACTACCGACGACATTGCACAAGCCTTGCGACAGCTGATGGCAGACTCGCCCACCCTACCGGCTGAGCAGGTGCTCGTCATCGACGCTGACGCGCAAGCCTCGCACGCAGCCGTGGTGCGCGCCATGGAAGCCGCCCGCCAAGCGGGAATCGAGCGTGTGCATTTCACCACGCAGGCGTTGCCATGAAGGCAGGCATTGAACGCGCTCTGCACACCGCCTGGAGCAAAAAAGGCGGGTTCAGCCTGGCCATGTGGCCCCTCTCCAAGCTGTACGGCGCGATAGTCGACCACCGCAAGGCCGGCTTTTTGCGCCACCCCGACCGCATTCACCACGACACCCTGCCGGTGGTGGTGGTCGGCAATATCTATGTAGGCGGCACCGGTAAAACGCCTGTCGTCATTGCATTGGTTGAAGCCTTGCAAGCGCGTGGCTGGCAACCCGGCGTGATCAGCCGTGGCTACGGCGCTCGCCCTTCGGATAAACCCCGGGCGGGGCGCGGTACGCTGGACCCTGCCCTATTCGGGGACGAACCCGCCCTGGTTGCCGCGCATACCGGTGCCCCCGTCTGCGTCCACCCCGACCGGCAAGCCGCCATCCGCCGCCTGCGCCGCCAATACCCCCAGGTGGATGTAGTGATTAGCGACGACGGCCTGCAGCATCTGGCCTTGGGGCGCGATCTTGAAATCATCGTGCAGGATGGCCGAGGCGTGGGCAATGGTAGATTGCTGCCGGCCGGCCCTTTGCGCGAACCGGCAACACGGTTGGAAACGGTGGACTTCATCATCAACAACCTGTTGCCCGGCGAAGCCCCACCGCCCTCGCTCGGGCTGGCCCGCGTGCTGAACATGAGCATGGAGCCCGCCCGCGTCGAACACCTTGCAAGCGGGGAAAGCCTGAGCTGGCGGGAGTGGCTGTCCAAGCATGGTCAAAGGCCGTGCGCGGCAGCCGCGGCCATTGGCCGCCCCCAGCGCTTTTTCGATATGCTGCGCCACCACGGCCTGACGCTCGCCCACACGCTCGCCTTGCCGGACCACTACGACTACGAACAGTCTCCCTTCGAGCCGTTGCAGGCGGAATCCATCCTCATCACTCCCAAAGATGCAGTGAAATGCCGCAAGTTTGGCGATGCCCGCCTGTATTGTGTTCACCCGGCGCCGAGCTTCTCCGACCCAGCTTGGTTTGACCATGCTCACGAGATGTTGAAAGCCATTTCATCGCTCAAGCTCGCCTCTACCCACGCAGAAGAACTAAACTCGGAGTTTTGATTCACCCACTCCACCTGTCAGGGTCGCCATGGAATCCCGATTGCTTGAAATTCTCGTTTGCCCCATTTGCAAAAGCTCACTGCGATACGACCGGCAACAGCAGGAACTTATTTGCCGCGCCGATCGCCTGGCATTTCCTGTGCGCGACGGCGTGCCCATCATGCTGGAAAACGAAGCCCGCGACCTCGATGCCAGCGAGCCGCAGCAGGCCGAACCAGCACAAACGGAATCGCAGCCACAAAGCCCGCAGGCATGAGCTTTATCGCTGTCGTCCCCGCGCGGCTGGCTTCCACCCGCCTGCCCAACAAGCCCCTGGCCGACATCTGCGGCAAACCCATGGTGGTGCGCACGGCCGAACGCGCTCAGGCCTCAGAAGCCCGGCAAGTAGTCATTGCCACCGATGCGGCCAGCGTGCAGGCAGCCGGGCAGGAGCACGGCTTTACGACGCTGCTCACCCGCGCCGACCACGCCACTGGCACCGACAGGCTGGCTGAAGTCGTTGAGCAACTGAACTTGCCCGACGACGCAGTTCTAGTCAACGTACAAGGTGACGAGCCCCTGATTGACCCGCAGTTAATCAATGCGGTGGCCCGGCTGCTGGAAAACGACGCTAGCGCCGCCATGGCCACCTGCGCCAGCCGCATCACGGATGCCGCCGCGCTGTTCAACCCCAATGTGGTGAAAGTCGTGTGCAATGCCGTCGGGCATGCACTGTATTTTTCGCGGGCGCCCCTACCGTGGGCACGCGATGCTTTCGCTCAAAGCCGCGAAGCCTTACCCTCGGGGCTCAACGCCCTGCACCACATCGGTTTGTACGCCTATCGCGCCGGCTTCCTGCGCCAGTTCAGCAGCCTGCCCATGGGGCCGCTGGAGCGTTGGGAATCGCTGGAACAACTGCGCGCCCTTGAAAACGGCCATGCCATCGCCGTCCATATTACCGACACGCACCCAGCCGCTGGAGTCGATACACCCGACGACTTGGAACGTGTCCGCCGCCAATGCGCAAGCCAGGGGTAACCCTTAAAAGCCAACCTTTTAAGTGTCACACTTACTGCATAAATTGTTGCATTGCGGCATAATCCAGAACCACTTATTACCCAGGAGGAATACATGCGCTTGATTCTGCTAGGTCCACCCGGAGCGGGAAAAGGAACCCAGGCCACCTATATCACGGAAAAATTTGGCATCCCCCAGATTTCTACCGGTGATATGTTGCGCGCTGCCGTCAAGGCACAAACTCCCCTCGGCATCGAGGCGAAGAAAATCATGGATGCGGGCGGGCTGGTGTCCGACGACATCATCATCGGCCTGGTCCAAGACCGGCTGAAAGAGGCGGATTGCCAGAACGGCTATCTGTTCGACGGCTTCCCTCGCACGATTCCGCAAGCTGACGCCCTGAAATCCGCAGGCGTAAAGCTGGATTACGTCGTCGAGCTGGTCGTGCCCGAAGAGAACATCATCGAGCGCATCAGCGGTCGGCGCACCCACCCTGCCAGCGGCCGTTCCTACCATGTGAAGTTCAACCCGCCCAAGGTCGCCGACATCGACGACGTCAGCGGTGAACCCCTGGTACAACGCGACGATGACAAGGAAGAAACCGTCAAGAACCGGCTGTCGGTCTACCGCGAGCAAACCCGCCCGCTGGTCGACTACTACGAAAGCTGGGCCGAGTCCGGAGATCCGGCTGCACCTGCTTACCGCCGTATTTCCGGACTCGGTTCGGTCGAAGACATTCGCGACGATATTTTCAAGGCGTTGTCTGCCTGAAGACGCCTGCACACCATCACCAACCACACTAAAGAGACAAAGAGATCAAGATGGAAATCAAAGATAAGGTATTCATCGTCACCGGCGGCGCCTCCGGCCTTGGAGCGGGCACGGCGCGCATGCTGGTTGAACAGGGCGGCAAAGTTGTGATCGCCGATGTACAGGACGAAGCCGGTCAGGCGCTTGCGCAGGAACTCGGCCAGGTGTTTGTGCATTGCGATGTGACACAGGAATCCGACGGTCAAGCGGCCGTGGATGCTGCGTTGAAACTCGGCTCTTTATTTGGTCTGGTGAACTGTGCGGGCATCGCGCCTGCTTCGCGCACTGTGGGGCGTAACGGCCCCCACGCCCTGGACATGTTCCAGAAGGTGATCAACATCAACCTGGTGGGCACCTTCAACATGATCCGCCTGGCCGCTGCCGCCATGAGCAATAACGAGCCAGAATCCACCGGTGAACGCGGCGTTCTCATCAATACCGCATCGGTGGCGGCGTATGACGGCCAGATCGGCCAGGCAGCGTATTCGGCCTCCAAAGGCGGCGTGGTGGGCATGACCCTGCCCATCGCTCGCGATTTGGCCAAGACCGGCATTCGCTGCGTCACCATTGCTCCAGGCATCTTCGGCACGCCCATGATGTTCGGCATGCCTCAGGAAGTTCAGGATTCGCTGGCAGCCAGCATCCCCTTCCCCTCACGCCTGGGCACGCCGGCCGACTACGCCAAGCTGGTTCACAGCATTGTCACTAACGAAATGATTAACGGCGAAACCATTCGCCTGGACGGCGCCATTCGCCTGGCGCCGAAGTGATGCATTAACACCATGGGACTTTTGCGGTCGGCGGCTACGGTCAGCAGCTTTACCCTGTTGTCGCGCATTACCGGGCTGATTCGCGATGTGCTCATCGCCCGAGCCTTTGGCGCCGGCCCTCTGACCGACGCTTTCTGGGTCGCCTTCCGCATTCCCAACCTGCTGCGCCGCCTCTTTGCCGAAGGGGCGTTCTCACAGGCTTTTGTGCCCATTCTGGGCGAACTGCGCAACCAATCCGACCACGACAAGGTACGCCGCCTGCTGGATCGCGTCGCTCTGCTGCTGACGCTGGCTGTGATGTTGGTCACGATATTGGGCATTCTCGGCGCCCCCTGGGTGGTCAGCCTGATCGCCAGCGGCCTGCGCTCAGCCACGCGCCAAACCGAATTTGAAGCCGCCGTGTGGATGACGCGCATGATGTTCCCTTACATCTTGTGCATGTCGCTGGTGGCGTTTGCGTCCGGCGTGCTCAACACGTGGAGCCGCTACGCCATTCCCGCCTTCACCCCCATTTTGCTGAACCTCAGCATGATTGCCGCCAGCCTCTTTCTGGTGGCCTGGTTCGATGTGCCCATCTATGCCCTGGCGGTGGGCGTCATGGTGGGCGGCGTACTGCAACTGGCCGTACAGTGGGCTGCACTGGGCCGCATGGGCTTGTTGCCGCGCTTTAACGCCGGGGTCTCTGTGAGTTGGCGCGACCCCATTGTGCGCCGCATTCTCAGGCAAATGCTGCCCGCCATTGTGGGCGTGTCGGTGGCGCAGATCTCCCTGCTCATCAACACCAATATCGCCACCTGGCTGCGCCCGGGCAGCGTGACTTGGCTGTCGTTCGCCGACCGGCTGATGGAATTCCCCACCGCCCTGCTGGGTGTAGCCCTGGGCACCGTGCTGCTGCCCAGCTTGTCGCGCGCTTATGCGCGCGACGACCACGCCGGCTATAACAACCTGCTTGACTGGGGCCTGCGCCTGGTACTGCTGCTGGGGCTGCCCGCCGCCCTGGGGCTGGCTTTATGCGCCGACGCCCTGGTTGCTACCTTATTTAATTACGGTGCGTTTAACGCTCAAGATGTCGCCCAGACGCAACTGGCCGTCATGGCGTATGCCGTGGGGCTGATCGGCCTGCTGGCCATCAAGATTCTGGCGCCCGCCTTCTATGCCCGCCAAGATATCCGCACCCCGGTAAAAATTGCCGCAATATGCCTGGTGGCCACCCAGTTGCTGAATATCGCCCTGGTGCCTGTGCTGGCTCATGCGGGCCTGGCACTTTCCATCGGGCTGGGCGCCACGCTGAACGCCGGGCTATTGGTGTATACGCTGCGCAAACGTGGCATTTACCAGCCGGGCCAAGGCTGGCGCAGCTTCATGGTGCGCGCCCTGCCCGCTCAGGCTGTGCTGGCCGCCCTGCTGGTGGCCGCCGGCCGCCATTTCGACTGGATTGCCATGGGCAGCCAGCCGGGCTTGCGCATTCTGTGGCTGGGCGGAATGCTCGCCACCGTGGGCGCAGCCTATTTCCTCACCCTCTGGCTCTGTGGTTTTCGGCCCGCAGACTTTACACGACGCGCCGCATAATATATGATGTTCGTCTTTGCCAGTTAGACCTCCTACATTAAAGAAAGAACACGCAACATGGCCAATACCGCCCAAGCACGCAAGCGCGCCCGTCAGTCGGTCGCCCGTAACAAACACAACGCAAGCCTTCGCTCCATGATGCGCACGTCTATCAAGCGTGTGCGCCAAGCTATCGAAGCCGGCGATCAAGCTGCTGCCAACGAAGTTTTCAGCAAAGCTACCAGCGTCATCGACCGCGTTGCCGACAAAAACATCATCCACAAAAACAAGGCTGCTCGCCACAAGAGCCGCCTGGCAGCCGCCATCAAGGCACTTGCTTAAGCAAGTTTAATTTTTGTACGATGGTTTGATCGGCAAAATACCCGGGGCTCGCCCGGGAAAAAAAGAATGGGGCGCTTAGGCGCCCTATTTTTTTGTATTGCCGCCTTCAAAACTGGCCGACAATTCCACTATGAACCCATCGACCCTCATCGGCATTGTCGCCAGCATACTGCTGCTGGCCATTGTGCTGTTCTTCTCCGCAGAAGACCCGCAATTATTCCTCGACCTGCCCGGCCTGGGCATTGTCCTCATAGGTACGGCAGCGGCCACTTTTATCGCCTACCCCTTGCGCGAAGTCGTGCGCGTCTTTGGCTTGCTGCGCACCATTATGCGCAACGAAAAGTTGTATATCGACAAAGACCTCGAAGACCTGGTCGATATTTCCCGCACCTGGGCGCAAGACGATATCCGCGCGGTGGAACAGCGCCTGGAAGGCGTTTCCAACCCCTTCCTGCGTAGCGGCGTACAGCTGGTGATCGACAACGTTCCTGAATCCGACATCTTCGACCTGCTGCAATGGCGTATTGCGCGCATGAAGGCCAAAGAACACGCTGAAGCGCAGCTGTTTCGCGTGATGGCGGGCTTTGCGCCCGCCTTTGGTATGTTGGGCACCCTGGTCGGTTTGGTTAACCTGCTGTTTCTGCTGGGCGATGGCGACATGACAGCCATTGGCCGCCAGATGGCGCTGGCCCTCATGACTACCTTTTACGGTGTGCTGCTGGCCAACTTGGTGTTCAAGCCGGTGGCCGTCAAACTTGAGCGCCGCACCGAGCAGCGCTTAGTGCTGCTCAACACCATCATGCAAGGCATTTCCATGATGAGCCAAAAGCGCAGCCCTTCCTTGATGCGCGAAACGCTGAATGCCTTTGTAGCGGAAGTACGCGACGAAATTATCGACCACAGCGCTGCCGCCGCCGATAAAAAAGCAAATAACAAGAAACGGCGCGGCCTGGGTACGCGTTCCAAGGCCCGCTCAGCAGGCACGGCCCAAAAGCCGGGAGCCGGCCGCCCATGAGAGACAGGTTAAACGACCTGCTTCCCTCGCGCGCGGTTGCGCGGCGCTTGTACGAGCTTGAAAACGAGCTCAAGCAGGCCCGCGCCTACCAACGCCGCTACAGTAAAAGCCCCGAAACGATCAGCCGCTGGGGCCTGGAACAACCTGCCGTCCAGCAGCAGGAAGAAGGCTGGTTTATTACTTACCTGGACATGATGACCCTGCTGCTGGTGGTCATGATTGTCATGCTGGCCTTCGCGGGCAGCCTCAGCGGCAACACTGAGGCCGATGAATCGATAGACCTGGGTGCCATCACGCTTGCAAGCGTAGAGGAAACCATTGCACCGCCGCCTGTAGATGGCGAAGAAGAAGATGCCGCAGCACTTGCCTCCCCCCCAGTTGAAGCCGACCCAACTCCAGCCAGCGACGCCCCCGCGCCTGCCGGCGGCACCGGCTTGCTACCGGGCGGGCCCGGCCTGTTTCCCGGGCAGTCTGCCCTAGCCGATGCCGCAGCCGTTTCCGAACCGCTGCCCGGCTGGACTGCTACCTGGGATATCCCCTCCCCCCCTGGCCCTCACCCTGCCGACATCGGGCCGCTGCCACGCGACGCTCAACAGATGGCGCAGGCCGCAAGCCAGCTTCCCCCGGCACGCAGCGCTCAGGCGCTCTACCCCGGGTGGAGCGCTGCCGACCTCGCGGCCTCTTTCATCGGCCCGCGCCGCCCTGCCAAAGCGCCCGAAAGCACACAACCCGCCGCCGCGTTGGCCGCCAACGCTGAGAGCACGCCCCCCGTCCCCGACGACGACACGCCTTCCGAAGGCGAATCCCTGGCGGCGGGCCTGTCGTTGGGCGATTTAGGCAATGATGTGGAAGTCGTTATTCATGAACGTTCGGTGAGCTTCCGCATTAACAGCGAGATTTTGTTCGACAGCAGCCAGGCCGACCTCAGCCTTTCGGGGCTGGCGGTGCTGCGCCGCATTGTTGGCGTGCTGTCCGAAACGAATCATGAAGTCACCGTGGAAGGCCACACTGACGCGGTTCCGGTACGCCGCAATGCGCGCTACCCTTCGAACTGGGAGCTTTCCAGTGCGCGTGCCGGCAGTGTGGTGCGCTACCTGCAAGCCAACGGCATTCACCGCAGCCGCCTCAAGGCCGTCGGTTATGCCGACACCCGCCCCATCGCCGACAACCACACGCCGGCTGGGCGTGCTGCCAACCGGCGCGTTGAGCTCATGCTGGAAAAACGCGACTAAGCCGCCCCGCCGCCACACATTTGGTTAACCCGCTGGGCGTCGCCCATGGCTAAAATAAACCCAGCGGAGACCATTATGACAACGATATTCCTACTGGAACGCCTAGATACGCCGCTAGGGGAAATGCTGTTAGCCACCGATTCACAAGGGCGGCTGCGCATTGTTGACTGGCACGATCACGAAGAAAAAATGCTGCAATTGCTGCGCACCCAGTATGCGGGGCAGCATATCGACATGCGCGAATCAACTGAAACCTCAGCCGCCTCAGAAGCCATGGCCGCCTATTTTGAAGGCGACCTCGCCGCCATCGACGCCTTGGAAACCTGCACAGGCGGCACAGACTTCCAGCGTGCGGTCTGGGCCGCATTACGCACCATTCCCGCCGGCCAAACCATTAGCTACTTGGAACTGGCAAACCGCATTGGCCGCCCCAAGGCCGTACGTGCGGTCGGCATGGCCAATGGTGCCAACCCCATCAGCATAGTTGTGCCCTGCCACCGTGTGATTGGCAGTGGCGGCAAAAATGCACTGGTGGGCTACAGTGGCGGCATGCAGCGCAAGCGCTGGTTGCTGGAACACGAAAAAGCGATTCAACCCTTACAGGAAGAACCGCAAGCTGCACTGCCAGGGCTTTAACCACTGCTAGGGCTTTAGTTTAATAATTTAAGCCCAAAAAAAACGGGGTTTTAAACGATGGGAACGGCGGTTTTATCGACCACACGTTCACTGGTTTGAAGATCGTTGTCTGCAGCGAACCCGCAGACGAATTTCCAGGCAAGGGGTTCCAGCGCACGCAAGCGTTTATCGACGATAACGCAACGCACGCCATCCATATTCACGGGCACTGCATAAGGGGAATAGCTAAGCGGGCCACCGCCTGCGCCTTCAGGCCGGAACTGGGACATTACCCCAGCTAAACGCTCTGCCCAATCGCTGGGGCGAAAGCGCCGCCCACTGTTTGTAACGCCATGAATAATGAATTGTTCCACCTGTTGTGTCATGAAAAATCACTCTTGCCGCCACCATTCCCAATTGTAGCCTATTAGCAGAAACCCGGATGCTTTGCCGCCAACCGTATGAAAAGGTAAGATTGTTCTTTTGGAACAAGGCTGAATATGTCGGACGCTACACAGAACACAAGTCAAACCGGGCCTCTCAGGCATTTTCTTCAGTTCCGCGACTTCTCGCGCGAAGAAATCGAATACGTATTGGGGCGAGCCCAACTCATTAAAGACAAGTTCAAGCGCTATCAGCCTCACCACACCCTGCACGACCGCACGCTGGCCATGGTGTTTGAGAAAGCCAGCACCCGCACCCGCGTTTCCTTTGAAGCCGGCATGTATCAATTGGGTGGCTCAGTCATTCACTTAACCTCTTCAAATTCGCAACTGGGCCGCTCAGAACCCATCGAAGACACCGCCCGAGTCGTTTCCCGCATGGTCGACCTCGTGATGATCCGTACCTTCGAGCAGACCCGCCTGGAGCGTTTTGCCGCGCATTCGCGGGTGCCGGTTATTAATGGCCTCACCAACGAATATCACCCTTGCCAGATTCTGGCCGACATCTTCACCTTTATGGAAATGCGCGGCTCCATCGAAGGCAAGACGGTGGCCTGGATTGGCGACGCCAACAATATGGCCTACACCTGGCTGCAAGCGGCGGAAATCCTTGGGTTCACTCTGCATGTGTCCGGCCCCAAAGGCTACCAGCTCGACCCCAAGCTCACCGGCCAGGTCGCACCGCATGTTTTGCGCGAGTTCAACGACCCGATGGAAGCCACCAAAGGCGCCCATCTCGTCACCACCGACGTCTGGACCAGCATGGGCTTTGAAGCCGAAAACGAAGAGCGCCGCCTGGCCTTCAACGACTGGTGTGTGGACGCCGAAATGATGGCTCAGGCCCACCCGGACGCCCTCTTCATGCACTGCCTGCCTGCACACCGGGGGGAAGAAGTCACCGCGGAAGTGATCGACGGCCCGCAAAGCGTGGTGTGGGATGAAGCCGAAAACCGCATGCATGTACAAAAAGCGCTGATGGAATTCCTGCTGCTGGGTAAGCAGTAATAGCAAAACTCAGCTGAACCAAAGCTTAGCCGACCTGCACGGCGGTCGCCCCTGCAAGCGCCTGCGCAACAAGGTTCACACGGTTTAGTCAAACATAAAGCAAAAGGGTGCCGATCTTTCGACCGGCACCCTTTTTCTATTACAGCGTTAGCGAATTCACGCTAACACGAGGTTACTTACCCTTTAACTGCGGCAGCGTCGTGCCCTCGCCTGCCGTCAGCAAGCCGGCCTTGGAGTAGGTGAACAGTTTCTCGCGCGTATCGACAATGTCGAGATTGCGCATTGTGAGCTGACCAATACGGTCACGCGGTGAGAAGCTGGATTCTCCGCTTTCCATGGTCAGGCGCTCGGGCTGGTATGTCAGGTTTTCAGAACGCGTGTCGAGCAAGGAATAATCATTACCGCGACGCAGTTCAATCACCACCTCACCCGTAATGGCGCGTGCCACCCAGCGCTGAGCGGTTTCACGCAGCATAATGGCTTGCGGGTCGAACCAGCGGCCCTGGTACAGCAGGCGGCCCAGGCGCAGGCCGTTAATGCGGTATTGCTCGATGGTGTCTTCGTTATGAATGCCGGTGACCAGGCGCTCGTAAGCGATGTGCAGCAGCGCCATGCCCGGGGCTTCGTAAATGCCGCGGCTCTTGGCTTCAATAATGCGGTTTTCGATTTGGTCGCTCATGCCCAGGCCATGGCGGCCGCCAATGCGGTTGGCTTCCAGCATGAGTTCCACCGGGTCGGCGTATTCCACGCCATTCAGCGCTACCGGCTGGCCTTCTTCAAAGCGCACGGTGACTTCTTCGGCGTCGATCTTGACATCGTCGCGCCAGAACGCCACACCCATAATGGGGTCAACAATGCGAATACCGGAATTCAGGTATTCCAGATCTTTCGCTTCGTGGGTGGCGCCCAGCATGTTGGAGTCGGTGGAATAGGCTTTTTCAACAGACATTTTGTAGTCGAAACCGTGTTCCACCAGGTATTCGGACATTTCCGTCCGGCCGCCGAGCTCATCAATAAAGGTTTGATCCAGCCAGGGCTTGTAGATGCGCAAAGCCGGGTTGGTGAGCAGGCCGTAGCGGTAGAAACGCTCGATATCGTTGCCCTTGTAGGTACTGCCGTCGCCCCAAATGTGGACGTCGTCTTCCTTCATGGCGGCCACCAGCATGGTGCCCGTTACAGCGCGGCCCAGCGGCGTGGTGTTGAAGTACGCCACACCGGCGGTCGTGACGTGGAAAGCGCCCGCCTGCAATGCAGCAATGCCTTCGGCCACCAATTGAGAGCGGCAGTCGATCAGACGCGCGACTTTTGCGCCGTATTCCAGCGCCTTGCGCGGGATGGCTTCGTAATCAGGCTCGTCGGGCTGGCCCAGGTTGGCGGTGTAGGCGTAGGGGATGGAACCCTTGTTCTTCATCCAGAGCAATGCAGCGCTGGTGTCCAATCCCCCGGAAAAGGCAATGCCGACCTTCTGGCCGACAGGTACGTCTTCAAGTATGGTTGTCATTGTGGGCGGGCCTTGGGAATAACATCAAATAACATGCCATTATATCCCCCACGGCCCGGCTATGAAGCACAGCTTGCGTGCGCCCTGATTCGCCCCCTTTACTTGCGGTCGCCAATCCAGGGTTTGTCGATGAGCTTCTCGGGCGATTCCGAGTCAATCAGCTTGTAGCCATCGGCCACATAGCCCGGCCCTTTCATCAACGTAATAAGAATGGCCCCGATGGTAACCATGACCGCCACGTTGAACAGTGTAAAAAATACACCCAAAGCCATCATATCCACACGGCCAATGAAGGCATCAACGGAACGCTCGCTGCCCTGCCATTCCATCCAGCGCACCATTACCGACGGCAGGCCACAGAGAAAAATAATCGTGAGAAACGCGTAAGGCATAGCGCGCAACACTTTGCGTTCCAACCCCGGCGTGGATTTGCCCCGGCTGGTGTAGCCCGGCAACTTTTTGAATAACGGTAGCATGACAGTTCCCCTTAAGCTCATTCTACGCCTGAATGCAGGTAGCGTGCCAATGAAGGTGGTTCATGACGTTACTGGCATCGGATCATGACATTACCGCCATATTTTGTTACTTTGACGCGGTTTCTGCTGCGCGGTTTCTGTTTCTCATAACGCGCTGCACTTGGCTCTAGTAATGCGCTGCATTGAGTCCCATTAAAGCACCGCGCTTGGTCGTTATCGTATGTCTGTGTCTACTGTTGCTACTCCCTCGCCCAATGCAGGCGTTGAACCTGACCCGCCGCACCCAGAAAAAGGCCTGAAAAAAGGGGTGGCCACCGTTGCGGAGTTTTTAAGCCGCCCCAACCTGAATATCCCGAACTACCAGCGCCCTTATAAATGGACGGCACACCACGTTCACCAACTGTTTGCCGACATTAACCGCCACAAAGGTACGGGCGCCTACCGGCTTGGCACCATTGTGTTGCACCGCGACGGCGACACCCGCAATATTGTTGACGGCCAGCAGCGCACGGTCAGCCTGGTGCTGGCGATACATGCCTTGGTGGATGCGCGCGTTCACGGGCCGGAAGAAACGCGCATTCAGAACCCTGAGCTGGCGGCGCGCCTGAGTAGCCTGGCCGCCCGCATCGTGAACCCCGGCATTGAACACCCGCTTTCGCAAGCCAATGTGCGCAACAACTACCTGACGATACGCCGTATTGTGTCGCGCCCGGAATTCACCGAAGACACGATTACCTTTCTGCTCGATCAATGCGAGATCGTGTGGTTTGAGCTTAGAGATATTTCCGAAGCGTTCCAGTTCTTCGATTCGCAGAACGCCCGAGGGCGCGACCTGGAGCCGCACGACCTGCTTAAAGCCTTCCACCTGCGTGAGTTCGCCCCGCAGGATGAGCCGCAAAAAGCACGAACCGTCAGCCATTGGGAAAGGGTGGAGACGGAAAAGCTGGCGACGCTATTTGGCGACTACCTGTTTCGCATTCGGAACTGGTCACGCAACGCCTCAGCCCGCCACTTTGGCAAAGCGCATATCCACCTCTTTAAAGGCGTGAATATGGCCCAGCCGGCCCCCTACCCTTATATGAAGCCATTGCTGTTTGCGGAGCAATACCTCAAACACCACAACCAACAGGTGGACACAGACACGGCGAGCAGCGCAACCACAGCCTTCCCCTTCCACTTTGACCAGCCGGTTATCAATGGCCGCCATTTCTTTGAAATGATTGCGCATTATGACCAAGCCGTTGACTTCGTTGTGGGAAACCAGCTGAGCCAAGTGCCGCTTGATGGTTTTGCGCCCCGAATTCTGGAAACCTTGAACCGCTATGCGGGGCACAGGCGTACCGGCGACACATATGTGCGCCTGATGTTCGACTGCCTGCTGATCGCCTACATCGACAAGTTCGGATTAAAGGAAATTGCCCGGGCGGTGGAAAAAACCTTTATCTGGGCCTACAGCCTGAGGCTGCAAATGCAAACCATGCAACTGGCCAGCGTGGATAACTACGTGTTGGAAAACAACCGTTTTCTAACGATAAAAGAAGCCGTGCAACCCGACGACTTCCTAAGCGTGGATTACCCAAGCCTGAGTGGCGACATGGTGCGAGCCACCCGAGTCGAAGAGATCACCCAGTTGTTCAAGGACATGCTCTACCATGAATAACCCCATCAAACAGCTTTCCATACAGGAATTGCTCAACGGGCAAGCCACATATGAGATTCCCATGTATCAGCGCAACTACGCATGGGGCCAGGCTGAAATCGAACAGCTGATTCAAGACATAAGCGACAGCCGGGCATTTTCTGTGGGCAAGGCCCGGCAGTATTACATTGGCACCTTGGTGGTATTCCGCAAGGCCGACGACGCCTTGCACTGCCCCGTCTATGAAGTGATAGACGGCCAACAGCGCCTGACCACCCTATTCCTGTTGGCCACGTATTTCAAGCGCATAGCCGGCAAGCATACTGAATTCGACATGCAGTGGTTTCAGCGGCAATGCTTGAACTTCGAAAGCCGCCCCCATTCCCTGGCAACCCTGAACGCCCTGTTTTCGGGTACGTTTGAGGCCCACGCAACGGGAGAACTGCCGGATGCCGCGAACAGCGACAGCATCCGGGCCGGTTATGAAAACATCCAAACCCTGGTGCCCGCCGTACTGGGCGCCACACGCAAAACTCTGAACCAAGCGGCAACGCGCCTGGCAGAGTTTGCTGAACAGCTATTCCACAACACCCAAATCATGCGGGTGGAAGTGCCGGAACACACCGACCTGAACCACTATTTTGAAGTAATGAACAACCGGGGGGAACAGCTGGAAAAGCATGAAGTGCTCAAAGCCCTGATGATGAGCCGGCTGCACGATTCGGGTAGTGCCCACCAAACCAAAGCCTGGCTACACACCCTGAGCCGCGTATGGGAGGCGTGTTCCCATATGGAGCGCTACGTGCAAATGGGGTTTACCGTCGAACAGCGCCACCGCCTGTTTGGAGAACGCGACTGGAGCCGCCTGCTGCCAGAGAACTTTGAAGCCTTGCACGAGGCGCTGACTGGAGCAGAACCACAGGAAAGCCCCCACAACCCGGTTGAAACCGCCCCCGAGACACGCATGCTGCTGACTGACCTCATCCAGGGCGCCCGTGGCCAGAACGTGGCTTCGCAAACGCCCTCCGGCCAAGAGCGAGGTTTGCCCAACCCGGAAGACATGGGCGAACGGTTTGGCAGCGTCATCAACTTCCCCAACTTTTTGCTACAAGTGCTGCGCACCACCACAGGCAAAGATATTGCACTGGATGACAAAAACCTGATACCCGCTTTCAAGCAAGAACTGCTGCGCCACGCCGACGCGGGAGAGCGCATTAAACAGTTCACCTACGACCTGCTGAAATGCAAATACCTCTTCGACCACTACATTATTAAGCGCGAGCACCTGGCAAACGAAAACCACTGGAGCCTGAAACGCCTGATATGGCGCAACAGCGGCCCGGATTACGTCAACACCTTTGGCGCCACAGAACACAGCCCCACATTGAACCGCCGCATACTCATGCTGCTTTCAGCCATGCATGTGTCCACCCCCACCCTGGTCTACAAACACTGGCTGAACGCCGCCCTGCACTACCTATACCACGCCCAGGAAGTCACCGGCAGCGCCTACCTGCAACACATGGAAGCCATCGCCCGCTGCTTTATGTACGACCGCTTCTTAAGCCGCAGCGGCGAAGCCGACTATTACGAAATCATCTACCAACGACAAGGCCAACTACAGGCCAAGAACTGGGACACCGACATCGACGAAACCCGCCTCACCTTCGGCAACATCGCCAACAACCTCGTATTCAACTACCTGGACTACCTGCTGTGGCTGAGGCAAGGCGCTGACGCCAACTTCCACTTCACCTTCCGCAGCTCGGTGGAACACTACTACCCGCAAAACCCCAAATTCGATATCCCGCACTTGCCCGAGGCCATACTCAATTCCTTCGGCAACCTGTGCCTGGTCAGCCACGCCAAAAATTCCAGCATGAGCAACCACAGCCCCGCCGCCAAACGGCAGTATTACAAAAAAGGGGAAGAAGACAGCCTGAAGCAAAGCCTGATGATGTGGGGGTATGAGGATTGGGGGGAAGAGAGTATTGCCGCGCATGGCGCGGAGATGGTGGGGGTGATTCGGGGGGACATCGAAAAAACCGCCAGTCCCGAAAGAAAGGCGGTTTCGTAGTTCTAATGGTAACCATGCCTGCGACATCACCTTCAGCGTTAACTCCAACCTTAACCAGTTGGTCTGTCAGGGTAACGTCTGCGTCAACACCGTTAACAATATCTTGAAATGTGACGTCAGCAGTGTTGAGAGTCACATTGCCTGTAGCTGCGTCAACCGACGCGGCGTAATAATCATTGCCGGAGCGCACGACAAATTCTCCGCTGGGCACGCCTTCATCGTCGGTGACGCGATGCAGGGACAAGCTGAATCGAACCGGGAATCGCGGAGGCTGTTTGGTTAAAGTAAAACAGGTTCCGCAGCGGGTGCTGCAAGTTGACGATAGTACCTTTCTTCGGCTTCTGCCGGCGGGATGTCTCCGATCGATTCCAGCAGGCGTTGATGGTTGAACCAAGACACCCATTCCAGGGTGGCCAGTTCCACTGCGGCCTTGGTTTTCCAAGGCGCCCTGCGGTGAATCACTTCCGTTTTGTACAGACCGTTGATTGTCTCGGCCAGTGCGTTGTCGTAGGCACTGCCCGTGCTACCGACTGACGGGTTGATTCCGGCTTCGCTTAGCCGGTCGGAATAGCGGATGGACACATATTGCGATCCTCTGACGCCCTTCTAATTGTCAAGTTGCTATTTGTGCCCGATTGATCTCGTGATTACGGCTTCGTAGAATGTAAAACACCTCCCGAGCGATGTAGCGCTTCAAACATCGCAGGACTTCCAGTTTAGATAAGCCTTGTCCCGTACGTTTCACGATGTAGTCTTGCGTTTTGGGATCCAGGCGCAATCGACCAATGGCGATGATGTGCAAGGCGCTATTGGCGGCTCGGTCGCCGCCGCGATTGGGTCGATGCCGTTGCGTCATGCCAGATGACGCAGGAATAGGACTCACGCCACAGAGCGCGGCAAAGCTCGCTTCAGAGCGTAGACGTTGCGGGTTATCGCCGGCAGTGATCAACAACTGTGAGGCCGACTCATAACCCACGCCTTGACGAGCGACGAGCTCCGGCGCCAGATCGTCCACGATTGCTTTAATCATGACATCCAGGTCTGCGATTTCATCGTGCAGTTCCAGATAGCGACGGGCGAGCGATTTGAACGTTATCCGATAGGCTGTGGTGAGGTCCCGATAGCCGCTAAGGTCAGGGCGCCAGGCTGCCAACGTTCGGATGAGCTGCATTCGCGTCATCTTGCGCAGGGGTTCGCGTAGCTTGTCTGGGGCAGAGATGATTTGCATTTGAATCATTTGCAACGCAATGCGGCGAGCCGCGATAGCAGTTTTGCGGCACACCTTTAAAACGCGCAAGGATTCAATCATGCCATCGCGCGTCTTGGGTGTGACGGTACGTCGGCCTGCGTATGCGGCATGAGCCGCATTTTCTGCATCGATCGTATCGTCCTTGCCCCGTTTGCGACGCACCGATTTATCGGGCGCGGTCACTTCGAGAACAGTAATGCCCGCCTGCTGAAAGTAACGCAGCAAACCGGCTCCGTAGGTGCCAGTACATTCCACACCTACCCGGCTGAGAGTCCCAAAGGAACGCATCCAGGCGAGCATGCTTTTATACCCATGACGGGTCGTAGGAAAGCTTGCGCTACCCAATAAGCGATCGTGGTGATCAACGACGGCGGCAACGTGCAACTCTTTATGGGTGTCCACACCACCGACAATGGTCGAGCAGTTATCAATTGGCAAACTCATGACGGATCTCCAAGCAAGTAATGCTAATGGGCTCACCACAGTCGATTGCGTGGACATGACAGTAAAGAGATAGACGTTCAGGCCCTTCTTGGGTCACAGGCATCGATGAGGTAAGACCTCACCGTCGGGTCTCCCGGGGCACCGACAGGTCCGAGGAAAGACAGATCAGCGACATCGATCAGAGTGCGGGTCAGGTGCTCCGGAAGACCTTTCGGTACCAGGTCTGTCGAGGATAGCTAGTCCAGCGACATCTGGCACCCGCAGTATTACTATCGGAATGATGAACAAGCCCGTTGGAAGGCGTCGGTCTTCGGTCGTAAACGGCCTGCTCCAGAGCATCCAGGACGAAGTCCGCCGTCATGCTGCTGGATACCCTCCAGCCAACGATCCGCCTGGCATAGGTATCAATGACGACAAACACCGACACGATTCAGTAACCGCCCCCACAAAAACCCGCCCTATTCCCCCAATTCACTCCGGTCTTTCGTCCTACAATGCCCGCTGGGATTGTCGTTACGAAAAGCTACCATACTATGAAAGCCGTTATCCTTGCCGGGGGCCTGGGCACCCGGATCTCTGAAGAAACGCACCTGCGGCCCAAGCCAATGATCGAGATAGGCGGGCGCCCTATTCTGTGGCACATCATGAAGATGTACTCCGCCCACGGCATCAATGATTTCATCATCTGCTGCGGCTACAAGGGCTACGTCATCAAGGAATACTTCGCCAACTACTTCCTGCACATGTCCGACGTCACTTTCGACATGGCCCACAACCAGATGGAAGTCCACGCGCGCAAGGCCGAGCCCTGGCGCGTGACGCTGGTGGATACCGGCGAAGACACCATGACTGGCGGGCGCTTGAAGCGTGTGCAAGAATACCTGCAGGATGAGGAAGCCTTCTGCTTTACCTATGGCGATGGCGTCAGTGATGTGCATATCGGGGACAGCATCGAGTTTCACAAGTCGCACGGCAAGCAGGCCACGATTACAGCTGTGCTCCCGCCCGGACGCTATGGCGCATTGCTGCGCAACGGCACAGCGGTAGATGGCTTCACTGAAAAACCCAGAGGAGAAAGCGGCTGGATCAACGGTGGTTTTTTCGTGCTGTCGCCCAAAACGCTTGATCTCATCGCAGGAGACAGCACCAGTTGGGAAAACGAACCATTGACCACGCTTGCTCAAAGCGGTGAACTACAGGCGTTTGAACACAACGGCTTCTGGCAGCCCATGGACACTTTACGGGAAAAAAATCTGCTGGAATCTCTTTGGCAAGAAGGTAAAGCTCCCTGGAAGACATGGTGAATACGGCAACCACCTTACCCGGTTTCTGGCAAGGAAAACGGGTTCTGCTCACCGGCCACACCGGCTTCAAAGGCAGTTGGCTGGCGCTCTGGCTTGCTCGCCTGGGTGCCCATGTTACCGGCCTTGCCCTGCCCCCTGACACTGCACCCAATCTCTATACGCTGGCACGGCTGGACGAACAGACGGAAAGCCATTTCTGCGATATACGCAACGCTGAAGACACCGCCGCCATCATCCGCCAGGCGCAGCCCGAAATCGTCTTCCATCTGGCTGCCCAGGCTCTGGTTCGCGCTGGCTATGCCGACCCTTTGGGCACGTATGCCAGCAATGTCATGGGCACCGCCCATGTGCTGGATGCCTTGCGCGGCCTGGATAGTGTCCGCGTCGCGGTGATAGTGACAACAGACAAAGTCTACCGCCCCAAGGAAAACACCTACCCCTACCGCGAAACCGACACGCTTGGCGGCTATGACCCTTACAGTGCCAGCAAAGCCGCCAGTGAAATCGTGATTGATAGCTACCGGCAGGCTTTTCTCTCAAAGCAAGACATTGCCATTGCCAGCGCCCGCGCGGGCAATGTGATTGGCGGCGGTGACTGGTCTGCCGACCGCCTGATTCCCGATGCCGTTCGCGCCTGGCAAGCCAACACGCCTTTGCAAATACGCCAACCCGAATCCATTCGTCCCTGGCAGCATGTGCTAGAACCCCTGCACGGCTATCTCTGCCTGGCGCAGCAACTGTGGGAAGGAACGGCCAATGCTCATGCCTACAACCTTGGCCCCCTGCCCCACGAAGCGGCCACTGTCCGGCAAGTCATTACCCTGGCACGCGCGGCTTATGGTAAAGGAGAAACCTACTGGGGCAACGACAACAACGGCATGCCTGAAGCGGGCTGGCTGGCTCTGGAAACCGCGCTGGCAAGACAAACGCTGGGGGTGACACCACGCTGGACGCTGGAAGCTGCCGTTACCCGCACCCTGGACTGGTATCGCAAGCAGCAGGAAGGGCATGATGCTGTTGCCCTCTGCCTGGAAGACCTTGCTGCTTATATAGGCAAACTCTGAATTCTCGCCACAATTCGTACCGCGAAGGGTGAGGTCCGCCTTCGAAACCACCTTGTCTGGCCGCGGTTATCTCCGTCAGATTACACAATGGCGTAAGCTAGGATATCAGATCAGTTTATATTTTCTAACGCTGCCCAACGCCGAAACGGCCATCAGGCGTGTCGCCGAACGAGTTCGTCAAGGTGGTCACAACATTCCTGAATCAGTCATCCGACGTCGTTTTGCAGCAGGGCTGCGTAACTTCGAGCAATATTACAAGCCGCTAGTACATAATTGGGCAATGTACGACAACTCAGGCTTGGAACCAGTGCTACTGGACTGGGGAGAGAACCAATGAAAACACCCGATATTTCCACGGCCAAAAACGCAGACTTACGCGCCTCGTTAGCCGCACTGCAAAGGGCCGCCAAATCAGCCCGCCAGATTGCCATCCAAACGGATACCGCCATTGTGGTTGTCAAGGACGGAAAACTGGTGCGAATTACTGCGGACGATCTTCGTCAGGAAGCAACCGATAAAACCCACACCTCAAGCGCCGTAAAACGCCTCCGTTACACTCGATACCCCCATGAAAACAACCGATCGTTTCCAGATACAAGAAACCCCACTATCAGGGGTGGTAGAGTTGCAGCGAAAGCCCATCCGCGATGAGCGGGGTTTTTTTGCGCGGTTCTATTGCCAAGAAGAATTTTCAGCCCTGGGCTTGCCCGCTCCTGTGCAGATCAACCATTCCATGTCCACACAACGCGGCACTATACGCGGCCTGCATTTTCAGTATGCGCCGTGCGCCGAAACCAAGATTGTTACCTGCCTGCAGGGCAGCATATTTGATGTGGCCGTCGATTTACGCGCCGATTCACCCACCTTTTTGCAATGGTATGGGCTGATTTTGTCGGCTGAACAGCAAAACAGCCTGGTCGTGCCACCGGGCTTTGCGCATGGGTTCCAGACCCTGGAAGAAAACAGCCAGATTCTTTATTTGGTATCGGCCCCCTACAGCCCGGCGGATGAAGATGGATTGAATCCATTAGATCCTACGATCAAAATCGATTGGCCTCTTCCGCCGACCAGCATTTCCGAACGAGATGCACAACGCGCTATCATTCAGCCCGGAACATATCCAGGACAAACAGTAAACGGAGAGCGCCTATGAGTTCCGCACATTTCACCATCTTGGGAAGTACAGGGTTTATCGGTACTCACCTGATACAACACCTGGATCACAATGGTTACGAATACCGAGCCCCTCTCAAGCATGAACCCTTAAGTTCAGAAGCATTAGGCCACGTCATCTACTGCATTGGTCTGACTGCAGACTTCCGGAAACGCCCGCTTGATACTGTAGAAGCGCATGTCTGTGTACTACGCGAGTTGTTGTCCAAAGCCAATTTCACATCGCTGACTTACCTTTCCAGTACACGTGTCTACACTGGCGCCAATAACACGCAGGAACATCGCCCTTTGACTGTAAACCCTAACACTCCTGGTGACTTATACAATCTATCCAAACTGATGGGGGAATCCCTTTGTCTGCATGGAGGTCATCCTTTAGCTCGCGTCGCACGCCTTTCTAATATTGTGGGCGTGCGTCCCGATCCGGATATCTTCATTGACCAACTGCTTGAGGAAGGTGCTCGTACCGGACATATCAGCCTGCAAACTTCTCTCAATTCACGCAAAGACTATCTACACATTGATGACACCGTGCAAGCTTTGCTTGATATTGCCTTATCGTCGGCACAAGGCATTATTAATGTAGCCAGCGGGCAAGCGGTCAGCAATCAGGAGATTATGGATATGCTGACCGAACACATGGGCTTTTCTTTCGAGGTCGCTCCCAATGCGCCCACCTGGGAGTTCCTTCCTATAGACACTACCCGGTTGCGTTCAGAGTTCCATCTTGTACCGCAAACCTTCCAAGACTATTTCCCAAAATTCCTTCAACAATATCGTAAAACCAAGGGCCTTTCATGAGCTATCTGGAAACGACACCCACAGCGGCTGAAGACTACCGCAACGAAAAATGCGAACGCATTACCGATTTTTCCAACGATAAGGAGTTTCGCGCTCTGTCGGTCGCGTGGCGCGCCCAAGCACTGGAACGCAAGTACATGAATAATTTTTCATGGCTTGGCCGCCCGATGATCCAGTTGCCTACTGACGCAATGGCCATGCAGGAAATCATCTGGGCGGTGAAACCCGATCTCATCATAGAAACCGGTGTTGCGCACGGAGGTTCTGTGATGCTGTCCGCGTCCATGCTTGAACTACTTGGGCATGGCCAAGTGCTGGGCATAGATATCGATATACGTTCGCACAATCGTGCAGCCATAGAAGCCCACCCACTGGCGCACAGAATTTCCCTCATCGAAGGCTCAAGCATTGCTCCCGAAGTCATTTCTCAAGTACAAAACCTAGCGGCAGGAAAACGCACACTGGTATTCTTGGACTCCAACCACACGCACGAACACGTACTGGCCGAGCTGAACGCCTACGCTGATCTAGTCAGTGTAGACAGCTACTGTGTGGTGTTTGACACCTTCGTGGAGGATTTGCCCGATGATTACGTCTGGGCGGACCGTCCTTGGGGTAAAGGTAACAACCCCAAGACTGCCGTTTGGGAATGGCTGAAAAGCAACAAAAATTTCCAGATCGACAAATCTGTCGAAGATAAACTGTTGATTACTTCTGCGCCAGATGGCTTCTTGCGTCGTATCGCCTGACCAGAGAAACGAGCTAAAAATGAATTTATTATCAGATGCTTTTTGGGGCGTTACTCAACCCGCATTCAAAAATGCGATACGTACCGCATTCAATAGCACACAAATGCGTGATGGCATATATGCAGGCGACAATCTATTCACCATTAATCGCAATCTTAGTTTCTTGCAGAATGAAGCCTTTATGCAGGCTTATCTAAAATATGCCACAACCGATGTTGAAAAATCAATTGCCTGGCGTCTTGCCGTAGTTGCCTGGGCCGCAAAAAGCGTAGTTTCGCGTAATATTCCAGGGGATTTTGTCGAGTGCGCCTGCTACAAAGGAACCACTGCACGTATCATTTGTGATTATGTTGATTTCGGGAATACCGATCGTCACTACTATCTTTACGACCTCTTTGAGCACGACAGCAGCATGCTGCATCACGCCATGCCCGAACATAGCACCACGCTATATGCACAGGTCAAAGAGCGCTTCTCTGAGTTCAACAACGTTACCATCACCCAGGGAAAAGTACCTGACGTGCTTGAGCAGTGCTCACCTGAAACGGTAGCCTTTATGCATATCGACTTGAACAATGCACCTGCTGAAATCGGAGCATTGGAACATCTATTTCACCGACTCAGCCCTGGCGGTATCCTCATCCTTGATGACTACGGCTGGATGGTTTACAACGCACAAAAAGCCGCAGAAGACCCATGGCTAGCCCAACGCGGCTACGAAGTTCTGGAACTACCTACCGGGCAAGGCTTGGTATTCAAATAACATCTTAACCATCAGAATAATTCCGCTCCTGCTCACTCCCTAATGATCATTATCCACGATACCGCCCGTATTTCTCCCCTGTCTGATATCGAAGACTCCGTTCGCGGCACACGCATTTCAATTGGTGCTGGTAGCATAATCGACAGTTTTGTCAAGATCAAACCAGCCGGTGGAATGGGCGATATCGAAATAGGCAAAGATTGTGTTATTAACTCGGGATGCGTACTTTACACAGGAAACGGTATCATTATAGGCAACAGGGTGGCAATTGCCGCAAATTGCACCCTCGCCCCCACCAATCACGAATTCCGCGACCCTCACCGCCCCATTCGGGAGCAAGGCTTCCGCCCAAGCAAGGGCGGAATTCAAATTCATGATGATGTCTGGATTGGTGCCAATTGCGTACTTCTCGACGGAGCAATTTTAGAAAAAGGTTGTGTGATTGGAGCAGGATCCATAGTGAGAGGAAGAATACCTGAATATGCAATATATGCAGGCAATCCCATCACCCGAATAGGGTCACGAGGTCATTCCGACCTCCTCCCATGACACTGGAGATCATGATCACTCCTTAGCCCACTTTGAAAACATAGCCTTATAAGCAGTTTCCAAATCCCTCACAAAACCAGCCTCATCTAATAACGGACTGTTTTTCATATACCCAGAAAGATGATCTCTGATTTTTCCCAAACGCTCTAAATCATTAGCTAAGGAAACAGCCTTTTCAACATAATCACCTTCATTTTCAGCAATCAATTCCTGGCAACCTGCCGCGTGAAGGAATGATGCTCCCATGCGCCCGACGCTCGGACGATCAGCCAATGTCACATAGGGAACATTCATGCATAACATATCCATTAACGTCGTACCCGAGTTATGAGGAAAGCAATCCAGACCTATGTCCGTCATACCTAAAGATTTCCAAGGCGGACTATCATAACCAAGAAGCAAGCGTTCAGAACTCACACCAAGATCCATAAACTGACGCCTAAACTCATCACAAACCTGAGAATCGGCATAACTCGCACTATTAATAATCAAACGAGATTTAGGAACTCTTTCCAAGATCTCAGCCCAAGCTCGTATAACCCTCTTATTGATACGTATAGATCGAGATAAGCTTGTAAAAGTAATATAATCATTTCCTACTGCTGGCGCCCCCCATGAAAGATGAGTATTAATATCATCCCACTTCGCTCGATAAGCAGCAAAACAATGTGGCAATCGCCATATTTTTTCTGCAAAAATATTTTCACACCCTGGAGGACAAAAATATTGATCTCCGATGAAATAATCTATCGCTGAAACCCCTGTCGTGTAACCATAACCCAACCATGTAGCAGAAACCGGAGCTGGCTTTCTAGCAAAAACCCTTAATCGATTACCCGCAGTATGGCCAGAAAGATCAATTAGCACATCAATTTCATCAGCCCGTATCCGAGCCGCTACTGAAGCGTCGTCCAAACCAACGATAGATATCCATTCAGTTGCCAGCTCTTTAAATCGCTCAGTGACCGCATCCTCCACCTTGACATCTGAATAAGCAAAAATTTCAAATTCAGATCTATCATGCAGCTCAAATACTGATTCAAGAAATTTTGCCACCGCATGATTTCTATAATCTGCCGATACATAGCCTATACGTAAACGACGATTTATACTCCGATTATTCTTGTGTCTCTTCCACTCAACATATAAAGGTTTACATATATCCTCTTCAAACTTTTTATAATCCTGAAAAATCTCCTCTGCAGATCTATCTGGATCGTAATTACTAAGAAACAATAGATTCCCATAGACGCCTTCCCGATAAGCCACACTTTGCAAGTGCTCTCGATCCCGCAATGCCTTATAAGCCGCATCGACACCTTCTCTAACTCTCCCTTGACGCGAAAAAGCGGCGATTTGATTAATTCGCGCTGTAAAAATATCAGGATTTTCTTTAATTGCAACAGAAAAATACTGTTCTGCCTCTTGTAACTGGAGTGAATGCATACAAATCAGCCCCAAATTATTAAGCATTCTTCCATCACTAGCATCTTGCATCAAGGCTAATCTCCCAACCTGTACAGCCTCACTTTGCAATCGTTGCGCAAAAAGCATAGTAACCAATTCAACTAAAGCATCGACCTTCCATCTGTTTCTCGATGCAATCTTAGCCATTGTACTAAACGCCTCAGTATACCTACCAGTCTCTGCCTGACACCGAGCGAGCATCACGTGTGCGCGCACAAAATCTGGCGAGCGCTTAATGAACTGCCGCGTCAGCACCTCAGCCTCACCATAATTAAATTCTGCCAGTAACTTCTCAGCACGATTTAGTTGTGCCATTTGTTGTGGCGTAAGAAGCGGAGACTCAGCCACATCCATGCTTTCGGTTGCCCCTTCTTGCAACAAACAACGTTCTATCGAGGACAAATATAGCCCCCAGTAGGGAACGGCACCTTCGAATTGCTTCAAGCTCTTCAGTAAAAACTCACGCCAATTTTCCGGATCAGCCAACACCCCACCCATAAATGAAAGCTTGCTGATAAGCTCTGCCTGTAGCAAAGCATCCGTTTTTATCACTAGGCCAGTATCTGCGAATGGTTCGAATGCCTGAGCAATACCTTCCTGTTTCGCAAGGTTTAAAAACCTATCATCTCCTATTATTCCTCTCAAACCCTGTCTTTCAACAATATCGAAATCATTTTTCAACAATTCTCCCCATAAATTAAACGGGAACCAAGTTTTTTCCGACTCAATTGTCGTTGAATTCCTAACATCTTCAGATGATTTCTTAATCAAATAAGAAATTCCTGAAAGCAAACTTACATCTTTGGATATCGACGTATCGTATGGCCCAGAACCCAAACAATAATGTACGATATCCCATCTCATAAACCTCAGTAAGGAGGAACGAATCTTTAGACTCATTTCGCTAGAATCCTCTACACTCTCAGCACTTATACGTTCAACCGCAAGCCGCAACGCCGAGAAAGAAACACTACCTGGCCAGGCCAAAGCCAGTACATCCAGAATCAACGTTCCGACCATATCAGAGGTCTTATATTTCCGCCCCTGATGATTCACAAATACCGCACACCCTTCGTCATCTGGCAATCCCCAGGAATCTCTTTTCCATCCCGCAGCCCAGCTTAGATCAGTCAGTTTTTCCAGATCGGGCTGATATCTCGGCCCCATGCCTTGAGTAGCAGGCACCAATAAAGAATGCCGCACGCTTCGTCCCGTCGACAAGTCAAGGTACTGTAAGCGCATCGCGCCCCCCTGCCCCAAACCCAGCAGGCTATTAGTTAGCTGCACATTGCCGCCCCAACCTTCCGCCAGGTCTTGCGTAGCATTGCTATCGCCAACATAATCCAAACCCGCTTGCGCGGCCTGGCCAGCGAACTCGATAAAATAACGGGGTGTTGCAGGGTTGGCTAAAACGGCATCCACGCCCTCGTAGCGCAACTGGTTGGCCAATTGTTTAGCGGTATTCTCCAAGGCCCTGGCCTGCGGGTTAGCCTGTGCCATGCCTTCGTTAAACAAGGCGGTGGCAGCCTCTGCCTGAGCCAAAATCTGGGCCGGGTCGGAACTGTTATGCGCATGCATGAGCATGGCATCGCGCACGACTTCCACCATTTTGGCACCGGGGTAAATGTCGTAGCCCACGCAGGCAATGCCTTGAGGCCCCAGCAGGTCGGCGCAGGTCTGCAATAAAGCATCTGCAGCCTCGATAGCCAAGGTGCCGTACAAGCGGCGAATGATGATGTAATCGTATTGCCCGATATTGGCGTCAATCTGCTCCAGGCTCAAAGCATACAGGTGCAGATTATCAGCCCCCATATTGCGGGCCAGTTCTTGACCAGCCAGGCAGTCTTCCGCATCCAAGGCAATGCCGATGACTGTCGCTTCAGGGTAAGCCAGCGCAAAGGGCAGCAGGTTATTGCCCAGGCCGCAATCAATTTCCAGCACTCTCGCTTGCTGCAAGGCTACCGTTTCCACACCATATAAGTGCGCTACCGCCCGAATACGAACCGGCGACAATAAAGGGGACAACTGCTGCGGCGGTGTTTCGCCCTGCACATAGAAAGAGGGAGTCAAGCGCGGGGTGGCGTGTGTCATGGATACAGACCCGACCTAGAGAAAGGATGATTAGAACAAAAAAAGGGAATGCCACCCTGAAAGCGACATTCCCTCCATTACAGCAACTCGGTTACAGCCGGTCAAACCTGAAAAGCCTGAGCCATCCAGATTGATCGGTTTTCACCTGTAGCCGCTGATTAGCGCAGCAGCGACAGAACCGATTGCGGCACCTGGTTAGCCTGAGCCAGAACCGAAGTACCAGCCTGCTGCAGGATTTGAGCACGTGTCATGTTGGACACTTCAACAGCGTAGTCGGCGTCTTCGATACGCGAACGTGCGGCGGACAGGTTGGTAACCGTGTTGCTCAGGTTGGTAATGGTGGACTGGAAGCGGTTCTGAACAGCACCCAGTTCGCCGCGCAGTTGGTCAACTTGGGCCAAAGCAGCGTCCAGCTTAGCCAACGGGTTGGAAGAGGCCCCCGTGGTCAGAGATGTCAATGTCACATCATCAGCTGTCAGCGCGTATGCCGCAGTATCGGTACCTGTAGAAGTGGTCGACGTGGGGTCAACAGCAACGTAGAAAGTGGAAGTAGCACCAGTCGCCAGATCGTTACCATTGGAACCTGCTGTGATACCACGACTGTTCAGGTTTTCCACTTCAGTAGCAGACGCAGGCTGAACATTAACCGTTGCGTACCAATTTCCACGACCGTCTTCTATCAGTGATGTGCCAATAGTTACGCTGCCAGAAGCGACACCAAGACTCTGAGCAACCTTGATTTGCTCAGCATTGGTCATAGACACAGCGCTCGCGGTGAACTGGGTATCGGCACCGAAAACACTCTGGAACTGACTGGCCGCAACAGCACCAGCAACAACACCATCAGCATCAGTAATCTGACCACTAGCATTAACAGTAGGACCAGCCACGCTGAAACCATTCAGTTTCAGTGTCGAAGCAGTGATTTCCTTCAGGTTGATGGTGATGGTTTCGTTGTCGTGCGCACCAACCTGGATGGTCAGCTTGTTGTCCTTGGCCAGAACATTCACGCCGTTGAACTGGGTTTGCTCGGACACGCGGTCGATTTCAGCCAGACGCTGGCCGATTTCGTCCTGGATGGAAGCCAGGTCGGTATCGGAGTTGGAACCGTTGGCGGCCTGAACCGACAGTTCACGGATGCGCTGCAGGTTGTTGTTGATTTCGTTCAGAGCGCCTTCAGTGGTCTGAGCGATGGAGATACCGTCGTTGGCGTTACGGGTCGCCTGGGTCAGACCCTTGATGTTGGCGGTAAAGCGGTTGGCAATGGCCTGACCAGCAGCGTCGTCCTTGGCGCTGTTGATGCGCATGCCGGAGGACAGACGCTCAATAGCAGTACCCAGAGCGTTTTGCGACTTGGTCAGATTATTCTGGGAAACAAGTGCCAGATAGTTGGTGTTGATTACGGACATTTTGTAATGCTCCTGTAGGGAAATGGCAGCGGCTTGTTACTGCCGGTTTACCAGGAAAGCCCTTTCGGGTGGAATCCTGGCCCTTCACTAGTGTGCTGGGCAGGCCCTGTATTTCCTGTACAAGCTTGTTTACGGCTAGCGTTTCGGAAGGTTTAGGGCGTGCGACAAAATATTTTTGGTTTGTTACGTTTGGCCGGTGTAGCTGGCCTTCTTGAAGTGTTTACGGCCAGGGTCTGTGATTCTTTAGGGCGCTCCATTAGCTCCTCGAACCGCTGCCATTCTTCGGTGGTGAGGTTCCAGGCTTGATGGGGGTTGAGGGTGTCGTGCGGGGCTTGCTGCTCTGCCGTATGCGTGGTGGCGGTTGGCGTATAGGCGGCTGCGGGGCCAGTCAGGGCGTAAAAGGCCAAAGTCAGCATATAGGCAGGCCAGCAGCGGCGTGACAATATAGTTTGTGGCATGGGGTCGCCTTATTGGTAGGTGTACCCCAGAACCATCGCAGCCACGGCTAAGGTTGTCAGTGCAGAATCCGTGCGCGTCGATGCCCGGATTATGCTGGATGGACTACAATTTCGCTGAGTAATCAGGCAACTACAGTATGGAGGTCGTGATGCTGCACACCTTGACCGCGCCGCCGCCAGTACCTGTCGGCATCATCAAGACGTTCGGGCCGTTCGGCCCAAAATATGAAGTCGGCGAGCCTGTCGAGCAATTGGAAGATGGCGACTGGCTGGTTGAAATCGTCCTGGTGGAAACGGGTGAAAAAGCGGTATATCGCCGCACCCATATCCTTGATGACCCCGAGGCACACTAATTCACGTTTAAGAACGCAGCCTTCATCGGCCCTCCCGCACAGCCACATTTCATCTGATGGCCAGCGCGAAGTCGGCTCACGCACTTTCGGCAACCTCTGGAGCAATGCGGGGAAATAGGGATCAGCATCCGGTTTTAACTATAAGCAGCTGACTGCTGAGAACGGAGCAGCAGCCTGCTACGTACTTCCCCGCAAGGATGAATCCCTGCTTCTGCCCGCTTTTTCACAGCAAGAGTGCGTACAGTCATCTTCATGAACCACGAAGACGACGCCTCGTACAAACTGCTGTTTTCCTCGCCCGAAGTCGTACGCGATCTGGTGATGGGTTTTATCCCCGACGCCTGGCTGCACAGCCTGGATGCCGGTGCTGCCGATTGTGCTGTATAACGGCAACGGGCGCTGGACAGCCGCTACGGATATATCAGACCTGATTCCGAGAGCCCCCGGGCTGGTGGCGCACTACCTGCCCAAGTTAAAATACCTGTTGATTGATGAAAACCAGTTCAACTCGGCTGACCTGAAGCCGATGCGTAATCTGGTGGCGGCGATTATCCAGGCAGAACGACCCGAAAGCAACGAATCACTGCTGCAACTGATTGATCTGTTGAACGGCTTGCTGGCCAATCACCCTGAACTGCGCCGCACCTTTGCGATCTGGATGCGAGCAGTCGTCCTGCGGCAAAGCCGCCATACTCTGGCACTGCCCAAGATGCGCGACTTAAAGGAGCTGAAAATGACATTAGCTGAACGATTCGATGCTTGGGCCTTGCAGCATGAAGAGAGGGGTATGCGTAAGGGGATTGAACAAGGTATCAAACGAGGCATCGAAAAAGGTATCCAAAAGGGCTTGAAAACAGGCATTATCCAAGGTGAGGCCTTGGTGTTGCAGCGCCTGCTAGCCAAACGCTTTGGCCCGCTTTCCCCCGAAGCCATCCAAACCATTGCCACCGCCAACTCAGAACAAATCGACACCTGGCTGGATCGCCTATTTGACGCCAACTGCGTGGAAGATGTGCTGCGGGGCTGATGGCTGTAGCGAAGCACTAACCTCTACCTCTTCCGATACCGCACAAATAACAACATTGAAATGCAGCATCGGAACACGCGCAGGCAAAACCGCAAGAAACCTATCGCCAGATTGATAGTTTGTTCCAGCGCACTGGAAAACCCATATCCGCTACAGGTATTTTGTGCTGATCAAGCAGGGTTAGCAGCCTGTCGCGCCAACTGTGGTTGGGTGAAACGACATCCATACAATACAGCATGATTACCAAGGCGTTATAGAGCTTCCGAGAGCCTGGTTGAAACTGAGATTTCAAAAACGCTGGTTTGGCTCGCGGTAGTAATGGGGTGATGGTGAACTCCCGGTTCCACAAACGTCCGTGATGGGCAGATATATTTCTCACCAATGCTAAGTGATGAAGCCATGACCCCAACACTTTTTGATCCAACCCGTAAATTGATGCAATCGCCCGGCGAGTTGGCATAGGCTTCAAGTTTCCATACCAGCGTGATAACAATCCCAAGGACATTACCTCGCAAACCGCCCAAACGGGAGGGAGCGTTTCAGAATAGGTCGCCCTCAAATGCCGAATAAAAACCTCATCCGAACGCTGGACTTCCTGGGTCAATTTAAGAGAATCCGAATGCCATCGAGCGGGATTCGCTGCTAGCGAAATATCAAGATGAGCATGTGGCCCATGTTGATGGGCAAGGTGATAAGCCCATTGGCTGCGAACAGATACCTCTATGCGTTCGATGGCATCCAAAGCCAACAAGCGTAAACTGCGGTCGAAAACATAGAGATTCAGCGCATCCTCGAATCGAGTGCCCGGATGAAACTGATGGGGATTGTGGCTTATCTCGAAGGGTAGCCAATAGGCACTCAGGCGATAATAGTTCAGATGCTGAAGGTAGAACTTGGCTGACTCTTCATCATCGACATGCATACCACGCTGCCGGAGGATGGCTGCCTGCTGATCGTAGGTCGTCGAGGGCTTTGTGAATGGGGATGTCGGCGTCGTCATGGCAGGCTCATGTCGTGATGCGGCCTGTCGGCTAGCGATGTACTGGCCCAGAAATGAGTAACCCGCCGGTTTGAGGATACGCTTTCGCGCATAGCCTTGGCGGGTCTTGTTGTCACAATTATACCGGACTTCGACGTTATTAGATAGACGGGGGGACGAGAGCTAGAAACGATGTCTTCTTGCACCTACAAGGAGTAAGCCTGGTCAGCGTCCTACCCAGCGTAAGCACCAGCATGCGCCTGTCATAACAGATACTTTCTTGCAATCACGGCAGAAGTGACTATGACGCTACTCACGCCCACCAACGTCCAGCACACGCCAACAGGGTATTTTTATAGTCATGCAACAACTAATTTCAGGCGTTCCAGGGTGGAAAAGTTGTTCCACTGAAGGCCATTGAGAGCCAGAAAATTTGTGTATATTGCTGTGTATATTATTTTGGGTGGTTATAGTTTTTATTATTATAAATCAACCACTTATTCCCTTATCGGCTGTCCGTGTTGATTACAGACATTTGCAATGCTCCTGTAGGGAAATGGCAGCGGCTTGTTACTGCCGGTTAACCAGGAAAGCCCTTTCGGGTGGAATCCTGGCCCTTCACTAGTGTGCTGGGCAGGCCCTGTATTTCCTGTACATGCTTGTTTACGGCTAGCGTTTCGGAAGGTTTAGGGCTTGCGACAAAATATTTTTGGTTTGTTACGTTTGGCCGATTTGGCTGGCCTTCTTGAAGTGTTTACGGTGGTGGGCGGCGGTTCTTTAGGGGGTCAGTTCATTTCCGGGGTGATTCAGCCATCCAAACCATTGCCACCGCCAACTCAGAACAAATCGACACCTGGCTGGATCGCCTGTTTGACGCGAGCAACGTGGACGAGGTGCTGCGCGGCTGAGTGGAGAAAAAAACTTATCGCCAGATGGGTAATTTTTCCCAATACACTCGAAAACCACCACACCCTGGAGCTGCCCAAGGTGCGGTCGGCTCATCGCCTAGCCGTCGTCACGTCGGGTGAGGGTCCGCCTTGAGCCGTAGCTCTTCTCGAGTAGCTTCGTCGATAAAACCCAGGTTATATATGTGTTCGATGAACGCGGAATGACCGAGTTGCAAGGCTTGCGCTGCTTTTTTAGTTTCTTCAATTCCGTATTGTTGAAATACGGTGCGAACTGCCTCCCTGGAAGCAAGAAACATGACGGCAAAGGCGTTTGCGCGCTTTTCGGTGCGGGGGGAAGTCCAGGGGCCACTGACATGCGACAACCTTTTTGCTCGAGTGCGGTCGAATAAAATGTGGCATAGCTCGTGCGCTAATGTGAAGTTGCACCCCGCACGCGTTTGGTTGAACGGGCTACTTGTATTGACAAGAATAGCCGGAGAAAAACCAGGACCTGCGATAGCAACCCCACGAATCGTGGTGGTGTCTAACGCCAGTTCTTTAATTGTCACACCTAGGTCGTGCAGGTATTTCCCGATGTTGACGTTTTTTTGTTCGGCGGGGATGTTGAGTTCTTCCCTGATCTCGTCGGCAAGGTCGTAACCTTCTTCGTATGGGGCGAGGGCATGATTCCAGCCTCGGTCATCTACAAGCCTGGTAAGACTGTCTGTCTCTGTGCCGTCTTGCTGTGCCTCCAGAAACTGTATTAGTCGTGCGGCATCTTGCGCGCCTATGGAGGGGTTGAGACCCCCGAACATCAGTACGGCGGGATCCAGCTCGGCAATGGCAGGTACGCCTTCAACAAGAACGCTGGCGCTATTGAGCTTTGTTGGTTGACGAACGTTTTGCAATAGGTTTTGCAGCCGCTCGTTCAGATACTTGAGTTCAAGTGACTTGAGCGGTGTTCTCTGCAGGAGCTGGAAGCGTTCACGCAATCTGCCGATGGCGGCATCATCAGCTTCCGTTATTCCCTGCGCGGAGCTGAGTGCCCAGTCAAGGAACTCCCAGAGTGGCTTGGCAACCGCAGCGACTTCAAACGTGGCGTAGCCCGGAGGAGACGTCAAAGCAAATCCAGCAGGGGCGTGCTGTGGCTGCCTGCCTGCCCAAGAAATTTCGATATCATCGCCCAGACGACGAAAACAAATGTCCGGAAACAGCGCGCTGGGGTCGGCTGCCCTTAAGGCATGCCGTTTCCACCAGCTTTGTATCGCCATGTATTTCAGTTGCTCTTCTTCATTGATGGAGCCAATATATCGGCCCAAGGCGGCAAATACCGCCGTTGCGGCAGGTGCACCGGTGCTTTCAGGCCAGGCGTAGTTTTCTTCATGAAGGATTGAAGTCCAGTGATGTAGTAACCACTCAAGCAATGGAGCGAGGTACCAAGCGATATAGTTGCTTTCTGAATCGTTGTGACGACGCGCTGTTAATACTTGGCGGCCAACCGTGATCTGGAGGTCTCCGGTGGACCAACCGCCTTCTTGTGGCAAGCGCTCACGAGGTTCGGTGTCACGAACCCAGCGAGCTGCAATTTCAAAGAGTTCTGGATTACCAAAACGTTTTAAATCGTTCATGACTCACCTGCCTTGATAGCCCAATGCAGATCGTCTTTATCCGGCTGCCAATGTCTTTTGATTTGCCGTCGGCTTACTTTTTCTTCGGTAACCCATTCCCTGACGATCTCCGGTGGCACAGCTTCCCAAGGGATGGGGTAGCCGTGCCATGTACCATCCCCACTGAGTTTTGCTTCGAATGCAATGCCTTTTGTGAGCCTCTGTATAAAGAAGTGGATGCGGGGCTGTTGGTCATGGCGGACATGATACGCTGGAGATCGGATCACCTGTTGTAGAGACAGTAGCCATAGGTATTTTGCCACATTGGACGTTCACAGGCTCAACCCATTTTCCCTGCTCCAGCTTTCCCCTAGAGTGGATGCGACTTGTCTGCGCGGGAGCACTGCCCTGCTCTCCAACTTCATCAGCACTCACCAACGCGACCGGCGTGCCGATTGCATCTGGCAGGTTAAGCGCCGTGAAGGCGACTTACTGTATCTACTGATATTGCTGGAACACCAATCTGCGGCAGACCCCATCATGAGTATTCGCATCATGGGCTATGCGGCGCTGCTCTATGAAGACTGGGTGATGCGTGGCCTCCAACATATGAGTGATGCCAATCAGCCCCTTCCCAGCCATTACAAGCCGCTTTCTTTCACGTACTTAAGGCGCATTTCCATGATGCGATGCGCTAGCCCATGCAGGGCGACGTAATCGTCTTTCATCATGCTTGTCATGCCGGTATCTTCAAATTTTTTTATTGTGCATGCCACTTCTTTATCCAGCACATCGAGCTGGGCAATAAGGAGGCGATACGCTTCTGCTTCAGCGCGCTTTTCTGGCGTTTCAGGCATGGAATTTTCTCGACATTTTTTCATGATCCGGTCGCCACGCTAGTGGTTCTCGGGCTCTGAGTATGTAGAAGCGTACCATTCCAGCGCAGACGGCCACTGCGGCTGCCATCCACTGCTTCTCAGCCTTACGTTTGACAGCCTTTTGCCACTGGGCGGTTGCGAGCGACGGCTTGGCGGTGACGCGCCGATGATTCTGGCAATGCCGTCGTAGAGTTCCGCTGTAGGCAACGGGTGGCTGTCGGTACCGATATAAACCGGCTGCGGGTCGGGTAGCGTAAGCAGGTGTGCACAGGCACGGGCGGCATCGTCGATGTGGATTCGGTTAGCCCAATGCCCGTGGCCGCCGGGGGCCTGGATGGTGCCCTGGCGCAAGCCCTGCAGCAAGCGTGACCGCCCCGGGCCGTACAGGCCCGACAGCCGCAATGCCACTCCAATTTTCGGGGGCAGCATGGAAGCGAGAGCCGCTTCGGCGCTCAGCAAGGCTGCGGCCCGAAAGCCGGTATTCTGCACCGGGGTGTTCTCATCCACCCACGCTTCCGATGGCCCCCACACGGCAGAGGAGCCCACCAGCACGCAGCGCTGGAGCTGCGCTAAGGTGTGCATTGGCAGCGCATTCAACAGCCTGGGCAAGCCATCGGCGTACACATCTGCATAGGCTTCAGGTGTTCTGCTGCCGGGTGCGGGGGCATACAGAATGTGGGTCACCCTGGTAAATTCTTCTTCAGCCAAAAAAGCCAGGCTGGATGCGCTTTGCAAGTCTGCCTGATGCCAGGTAATTATGTCGCCGGCGCCGGGTTCGACCTTGCGACGGCGCAGGCCGATGCAGCGCCAGTGCGAGGGGTCAAGCAGCTTGGCGGTGCGCTCGCATAAGTCGCCACCGACAAGTAGAAGCGTGTTTACTGCCACTGAGTTAAGCCGACGCGGCCATTAATGCCTTGCGCACATCGGCAGGTAAACGGCTGGCGGCGGCTTCGTCAAGAATGATTCGGGCGCGCTGGTGTTTTTTCAGTATGGTAAAGGGCACGGCCTCGGTGACTTCGCGCCGATACCATTCGGCTACGATTTCGGCCTTGTTTTCACCCGTGGCCACCAGCAGCACTTCGCGCGCTTGCATGATTTCCACCATGCCCATGGTGATGGCGGAAGCGGGAACAATGGCATCGCCCTCGAAGAAACGGCTGTTGTCGATGCGCGTGCGTTCTGACAACTGCACCACGTGGCAGCGGCTGTCGAACGGCGTGCCCGGTTCGTTAAAACCGATATGGCCGTTGCTGCCTACGCCCAGTAGTTGCAGTTCTACGCCGCCTGTTTGTTCCAGCTTGGCGGAGTATTCCCGGCTGTGCTGCTCAAGGTCGGGCGCGAGTCCATCGGGCACGTGCAAGCGCGTAGGGTCGAATTCCAAGTGCTGAAAGAGGTGTTGGCGCATATAGGCCGAGTAGCTTTTGGGGTGATCAGGCCCCAAGCCGACGTATTCATCCAGATTGAAGGACGTCAGCCTGGAGACATCAACTTTTTGCTGACGTACCCGCTCAACGAACCGCGCATAAATCGGTTCCATGGTGCCGCCCGTTGCCAAGCCCAGCACAACGTCGGGCTTGCTTTTGATCTTGGTGATCAGGATGCTGCTGACATGCTCAGCAATGGAAGAGGCGTCAGGAAAGATCTGGAGCATAAGCGTGTTTTGGTTGGTACGCAGGGGTCAAATGGCGCAAGGCCGATTTTATTGCGTCAAAGCCGAAAATCGTAGCACGACAGCTTACCCTACAAGGGAAACCACACTTGAAAAAATGCGTCAAAGTGGTTGCAGCGGCTTTCTTGTTGTTATTAGGGCCGAACCTGCCAGAACTTCTTCCAAGCTTGGGGCGGTGGCAATGGTAACGATCGGCCCGGCCAACGTAACCACCAGAAAACCGACGATGGGCGGCGCCCACCACAACCTGCCCATCAGGCGCCCTGCCCCTGCGGCCACGGGCGGCACCATAAGCACAGCACCAATAATGACTACGGCGCCGCCGTATAGGGATAACTTATATGGACGCCTCCCGGAGAGTCAAGCGGATTTTAACGATTTGGCATAAAGGTGAGGATGCAGTCTTATATCCGGCCTGTTGGTGCAGGGTACAAGCCTGCTGGCCCTGATGGAATCCGCTACGACGAGGTCCTCATCTGATCATCGAGCTCAAGGCTCATCATCCCTATCGGGTTTTCCTCGCGTCGGTCCGACCTATTTTGCCATCACGTATCTATCGCCATCACTCCTTGAAGCTGCCTTTAAAACCTAAAAAATATTGTTGACGTGAGTCATCTGCTGTTCCTACGCGACCGCACTGAACGCGGCGGGGTCATAGGGCCTGCCTTTAGCAAGCACCGCCCAGATCGTGCGCGCCAGCTTATTGGCTACCGCCGCCACTGCCACGTTGTACGGACGCCGGGCCAGCAGCGCCGCTATCCACGGCACGTTCCGGTGGCGTATCACGATGGAGCGGGCTCCGTGCATGAGCAAGGTACGCAAGTACACGTCACCCCGTTTGGACAACCCCAGTTGTCGCACATGACCGCCGGTGCCGCGCTGCCTGGGAACCAGTCCAGCCCAGGCGGCAAATTCGCGCCCCGATTTGAACGACGACGCTTCTCCCATGGTGGCTACTGCAGCGGTTGCCGTGAGCAACCCCACGCCGGGTATCTCGGCAATCTGCTGGCATTGCGGCGTCTCGCGCAACACGGCGGCGAGCCGGCGTTCAATGACATCGATCTCAACCTGCATCTGCTGCACTCGCGCCCATTGCTCGCGCAGGCTATCGAGCAACATGGCAGGCAACTGCGTATCAAGTGCTGCCAGGGTATCGGGCAGTGCCTTCAGAAGCGCGGTGTGGCCTTGAGGCAAAACGACGCCAAACTCGTAGAGCAGCCCGCGCAGGGCGTTGGTCTGCATGATGCGAAACTTCATCAACTGGGCGCGCAGGCGATGCAGGGCCAATACGCTTTGCTGCACCTCAGTCTTGATGGCCACCTCATGCGCTTCGGGCTGCTGAACCGCCGTCCAGATGGCCCGGGCATCCGCCGCATCGGTCTTGTTGCGCAACACAAAGGGGCGCACGCTCTTCGGATGCAACAGGCGCACCTCATGACCTTGCTCAACCAGTTTGCGTGCCCACCAGTGAGCGCCGCCACACGCCTCGATAGCGATAAGTGCCGCTTGGCGTTGCGCAAAGAACTCCAGCACCTGGTTGCGTCGCAGTTTATGGCGCTGAACTTCACCTGTCTCTGGATTAACGGTATGCAGTTGAATGACTTGCTTGGCGATGTCCATGCCGAATACGGTATATTTCATGGTGGATCCTCCTGTCTTTTGTGGCTATTCATAGAACCACTACTTTGACACCAAGATGTCGTGACAGCGAGGATCCACCTTCAGGGTTTTCCTCTACGCTGCCATATCACCCCGTTGCCGGGGGGAGGCGTCCATACCATCTGCATCAGCGCCACGCCGAAAACGGTGGAAAACACCGCCATCATCCATAAAAGCCTGCTCCAGAAATTTTCCATTGCGTCCCTGCTTCCTTTAGTCGCTCGACAGCATGATAGGCAGGCGCCCAGTATGCATAGGTAGTCGCCTGGTAGGCATATGCCGTGGCCCGGTAGGCCCTTCTGAATTCAGTGTACCGCCGTTGGGCCGATTTTCAGTTTCAAGACCAAGCCGCCCTGACACGCGCGAATAATTCAAAGGGCCGGTACGCAAGTCGCTGCAGGCCCGGCACCAAACTTGCCACGTTTCCAGTGCAATCGTCGCGGCATTGCGCCGCTATTTTTCTGGAGGAATCATGGCTATTAAAACCCTTGAAGACCTGTTCATTCATGAGCTGTCTGATATTTACAGTGCCGAGAAGCAAATGACCAAGGCGCTGCCTCGCCTGGCACGCGCTGCTGAGAGCGCGGATCTTGAAGCAGCTTTCACGGCGCACTTGGAAGAAACTCAGGGCCAGGTGGAAAGAATCGATCAGGTGGTTGAAATTCTGGACATCAAGCTCAAGCGCATGAAATGCGTTGGCATGGAAGGGCTGGTTGAGGAAAGCAAGGAAGTGATTGACGCCATCCCCAAGGGGGCGCTACGCGATGCGGCGTTGATTGCTGGCGCGCAGAAAGCGGAACACTACGAAATTGCCAGTTACGGCACGCTGTGCGAACTGGGCAAGCAACTGGGCTATACCGATGCGGTCAAGCTTTTGAAAAAGACCCTTGCCGAGGAGAAAGCGACTGATGAGAAACTGACGATGCTCGCCGAAAGTAGCGCCAATGCCAAGGCTGCTGAAGTGTAAATGACTCACCCCCGCTGCCCTGCCCTTGCAGGGAACCGCTGGTTGCCAAGCATGGCGATCAGCGGTTTTTTTGTTCGTGCGTCGATGGCAACGGCGGTTGCCGACACGGAGAATAGGCGATTCAACGCCTCTTCTTTATAACTAGCAGGCATATACTACTGCCCAGAATTTCGTTCCTGATGCATGAAGCTGACGTTACCATGCGTTACCTTGCCATAACACTGAACAACGAGAATTTATGCGTACAGCAATCAAAGTATCAGGCGCCTTGGCCCTGCTGTCGGCTTTGGCCGGGCCGGGGCTTGCGGCGGCGGATCAACCCATCTTCGACGTGAAGGTGCTGGCCGCTGCCTGTGCCAACTGCCACGGCACAGATGGCCGCTCCCCTGGCAGCATTCCTTCCATCGCGGGAAGGCCGGAAACTATACTGAAAAAACAGCTGCTGGCATTCAAAGCCGATACGCCGCCCGCAGGCACAACGGTCATGGATCGCTTGGCCAAAGGCTTGAGCGATGAGCAAATCAGTGCGCTCGCCCTGCATTTTTCACAAATTTCCTCGTCACCATCCAGCCAAGAGGTTGCCCAGAAATGAGTCAGTCCAGCAATTTTTCACGCCGTCAGTGGTTGACGACAGTCGGCAAGGCAACCGCAGCCGGCGCGGCTTTGATGCTGGCCCCCGCTTATGCGCGTGGTGCAGCCGGCAAGGTCGTGGTGGTGGGAGGCGGTTTTGGCGGCGCCACGGCGGCCAAATACATTAAGCGGAACAACCCAGCCATTGATGTCACCCTGATCGAGCCCGCCAAAACGTACTACACGTGCCCGTTCACCAACTTGTACTTTGGTGGGCTGCGTACGTTTGAGCAACAAGGCCATGGCTTTGACGAACTGAAGTCCATGGGTGTGCGGGTGGTGCATGATTTCGCTTCTGGCGTGGATGCCGATAAGAAACAGGTCAGCCTGGCTCGCGGCGACACCCTGCCCTACGACAAGCTGTTGCTTTCCCCCGGCATTGATTTCCGCTGGAACGCGTTGGAAGGCTACGATGAAGCCGCTGCTGAACGAGCTCCCCACGCTTGGAAAGCCGGCAAGCAATCGGTGTTGCTGAAGGAACAGCTGGAAGCCATGCCCGACGGCGGCACGTTTGTGATGGTTGCGCCTGCCAACCCGTTCCGCTGCCCGCCCGGGCCCTATGAGCGTGCCAGCATGGTGGCGCATTACCTCAAGCACAACAAGCCAAAATCCAAGGTTCTGATTCTCGACGCCAAAGACGCCTTCTCCAAGCAGGGCTTGTTTCAGGCGGGTTGGGACCGCTTCTACGGCGACCTCATCGAATGGGTTCCCCTTTCCCAAGACGGTAAGGTGGTGCGCGTGGATGCAGCCAACCTCACCGTGGAAACCGAGTTTGGTGAAACCCACAAGGCGGATGTGTTGAACGTGATTCCGCCGCAGAAAGCGGGTGCCATTGCCGAGATTGCCGGTGTGACCAACGAAAGTGGTTGGGTGCCGGTGAAAGCGGAAACCTTTGAATCCGAACGGGTGGCTGATATTTACGTGGTGGGCGACGCAACCATTGCTTCTCCCATGCCGAAATCCGGTTTCTCGGCCAATGCGCAGGCCAAGGTAGCCGCTGCTGCCATCGTCAGCGCGCTGGCAGGCAAACCGCACGCCATCGCTACCTTTGCCAACACTTGCTACAGCCTGATTGCGCCGGACTACGGTATTTCCGTGGCTGCCACGTATCAGATCGAGGACGGCAAAATCATCGAAGCTTCGGGTGGCGTCAGCCCGGCCAACGCCGACGATACCTTCCGTAAGCTGGAAGCCGAATACGGTGAGTCCTGGTATCAGGCCATCGCGCTCGATAGCTGGGGCACGCGCGCATAGGTTAAGGCCACATGACTCATATCGAGCTGGTACTTTGGGCAGGCCTGACCATCGGCCTGCTTTTTGGGGCCTGCGGGCAGGCCACCGGGTTCTGCCTGCAACGCGGTTTGGCACAGCGTTGGTCTGGCGATAACGGCTGCAAATTGCAGGCCTTTTCGCTGGCTCTTGCTGTCGCCTTGCTCGGCACCCAAGGCTTGGCGCTGGCGGGGCTGGTCGACTTGAGCAAGTCGCTTTACCTCATGCCCAGCTATTCTTGGTTGCTGTTGCCTGTGGGGGGTGTGCTGTTCGGTTACGGCATGGGTCTGGCCAATGGTTGTGGCGCACGTGCCCTGGTCTTGTTGGGCAGCGGCAACCTGCGCTCCCTGGTTGTGCTGCTGTGCCTGGGCATTGCCGCCTACATGACGCTTACCGGTGTACTGGGGCCGTTGCGCATGGCCCTGGCCACGCCGACAACAATCCGCCCTGAATGGCTGACTGTGCCGGCTGGCTGGCCGCGCATGGCCCTTACCGTGGCGGCCACGGCCGCCCTGCTGGCTTATGCTTTACGCAAGCCCGCCGCTGCACCTGCACAACGCGCTGCAGACTTGGCCGGCGGCCTTGTCATTGGCCTGCTGATTGTTGCGGGCTGGTTTGTCACGGGTTGGCTGGGCAACGATGATTTCGAGCCGTTGCCAGTCATTTCTCTAACTTTTGTGGCCCCCGTGGGCGACGTCATCCAGTACGCCATGCTGGCCACAGGCATGAGCCTGCGTTTCGGCATTGCTGTGGTGGCAGGTGTGGTGCTGGGCGCCCTGCTGTTTTCCGTATTGCGTGGCCGCTTCAACCTGCAGGGCTTTGAGACGCCTCGGCAGATGCTGCGTTATATTGCCGGCGGCGCACTGATGGGCGCAGGCGGTGCGCTGGCACTGGGCTGCTCCATCGGCCAAGGCCTCACCGGGCTATCCACCTTGTCGTTCAGCTCCATGATTTCCGCCGCTGCTATTGTGCTTGGTGCACGGCTGGCCTGGATGCAATTCCACCGATAGAACCATGTCTTTGCAGAATTCTTCTTCCTCTTCCTTTTCCTTAAAGCGCCGCCAATGGCTTAGCCTGGCCGGCGCCGGCCTGTTGGGCTCACTGGCTCCACGCTTGGTACATGCCACGCCAACCTCCTGGCAGCAGGTCGATGCGGCCCGCAACAGCGTGGGCACTGCCAAGGTACTGAATGAGGGCCTGCAACTGACTCTGCCGCTGGTGGCGGAAGATGGCTCGTCTGTCCCCCTGACCGTTTCATCCCAAGCCCTGCAAGGCACCCGCATTACCCGCCTGGAATTGTTTGCTCCCGGCAACCCTACGCCAGAAGTGGCGATATTCGAGTTCGGGCCGGAAATTCAAACGGTGAACCTGGCCACGCGGATTCGCCTAAGCGAGTCGCAAACCGTGATAGCCGTGGCCCACACCGAAGACGGGCGCGCCTTGGTAGCGGAACGTCCAGTGCGGGTGACAGTCAGCGGTTGTATTGCCCCGGCCGCGCCCGACCCGGCTTCAGAAATGAAAGCGCGAGTGCGTGTGCCAGACGCCTGGGCGCTGGGCGCACCGGTTGAAGTGCTGACGATGATTTCCCACCCCATGGTGACCGGCTTGGCGCAAGATAAGAGCGGCCAGACGCCACCCACCCGCATCATTGAGCGCTTTGAGGCCACACTTAACGGCCAGCCTTTAATCAACGCACGCTATTTCCGTTCGCTGGCGGCCAACCCTTACTTGAAGTTCGGCCTGACCCCGCAGCAGGCTGGTGAACTGGCACTTCAATGGGTGGAAGACACAGGCCGCAAGGTCGAGCATCACGCCGACATACAGCAAGCCTGAGTACAAGCTGCGCCCCGCCCTGACACGCGCCGAAGGCCGGCCAAAGGTGTTAAATTTCCGTCAGCACATTTAGGAGCAATGACGGATGTCGGGTGAAATGATTCAGTTGGTGGCGATGGCGGGGCTTTTTCTGGTGATCACCATCGTTGGCTCGGTTGCTCTTTACCGAGCCGGGCGGCCGGGTTGGTGGCTGCCCATTCTCTTCATGGTTCTATTGATTGGATGGCCTTTACTGCGTCAAGCGCTAGGCTGGTGACAAAGGCCATCTCTCCCTGCTTTCAAACGCCCTACTCGACCAGTTCGATTTGGGGCGCATTCACCGCGCGAACCCGGACTTTTTCCGTGGGCGGCATCAGGCGGGCCACGCCTTTGAGCACCCCTTCTCCGTTCTGATTGGACACAACGCAGTCCATCACAACCCGCTTTTTGACGTCGTCTTTTTCCTTGACAGTGGCCTCGACGGTAAGCGTGTCGCCAATGCGCACAGGCCGGATGAACTTCAGTTCCTGCCCAAGGTAAATGGTACCTGGCCCGGGAAAGCGTGTACCAAACAGCGCTGAAATCAACGCCCCAGCAAACATGCCATGGGCGATCACGCCCTTGAACATGGTTTCATTGGCGTACGCTTCATTCAAATGCGCGGGGTTGATATCCCCAGACACGGCGGCAAATGCCCGCACATCTTCCTGCGTCACGGTACGGGTCAGTTGCTGGCTCTGGCCAACCTGCAGTTCATCGTAAGTGACGTTTTCCATCCATTCTGCATCATGCGCAGACGTACTCATATTGAATCCTTATTCCTATGTTCTAGCTGAATTTCCGTATCGGACTTAATCGGCGTACCGCACCATCACGTATTCGCCCGGCGCATCGCACACCACTTTGGCCGGGTCGATGGCCGGCGGCGTCACGGGCTTGCCTGAGCGTTCTTTCAGCCATTCATGCATAGCTACCCACCAGGAACCCTCGACCACTGGCGTGGTGGCCCGCCATTCGTCCGGGTCCACCCAGCCTGCGTTATCTTCAATGCTATTAATCTGATAACTGCGGCGAGGGCGCCCCGGCTCGGAAACGATGCCGGCGTTGTGGCCGCCCGCAGCCAGCACGAATGTTACGTGCGTGTCGGTCTGCAGTTGAACCTTGTAGACCGATTTCCAGGGCGAGACGTGGTCGCGCGTGGTGGCCACCACCATCATGGGTGCCTGAATATCCTTCAGCGCAACCGTATGCCCGGCAAAGCGGTACTGCCCGGCAGATAAAGCGTTGTTCAGGAACAAGGCCGTGAGATATTCCGAATGCATGCGCGCGGGCAGCCGGGTGGTGTCGGAATTCCAGCTCATCAGGTCGAAGCGGGCATCGTCCTCGCCCAACAGGTAGCGGCGGGTATTGCGCCCCCACAGCAGCGCCCGCGATGCCAGGAACACAAAGGAACCGCCCATCTGCTTGCCCGACAAATAGCCTTGTTCATTCATGGTCTGGCGCAGAGAAGCAAGCTGTTTTTCATCAATGAAAACGCCCAGCTCGCCCGGTTCGGCAAAATCGGTCTGCGCAGCCAATAGAATAACGGAGGCCAGTTCTGGAAGGTTTTCTGGAATCAGAGCCTGTTCCTTTGGCGTGCGCGGCTGGCCTTTCTTGCGCGCCATACGACCTAACGCTGCCGCCACAATGGCCAGGAACGTACCGCCCAGGCAATAGCCTACCGTATGCAGCCGTTTGGCACCCGTGGCTTCCATGGCGGCCAGCACGCCCTTGCTCAGGTAGTCCTGCATTTTGAGGTCGCGGTCGGAGGCATCCGGGTTGCGCCACGAAATGATGTACACCGTATGGCCTTTATCTACCAGGTACTTGACCATGGAGTTATGCGGTGACAAATCCAGAATGTAGTACTTCATAATGCACGACGGCACGATCAGCACCGGCTCGGGCAGCACTTTATCGGTGGTCGGGCTGTACTGAATCAGCTCGATCAGATGATTGCGGAACACCACCTTGCCCGGCGTGACGGCGACATCTTTGCCAACGGCGTACGCCAAGGGCGGTAGTGCTTCGCTGGGGGTGTCGGGCCTGGCCGCCAAGGCTTCTTCCAGGTCCTCCATGAAGAAACGCATGCCGTTTCTAAGCGTCTCGCCCTTGGTTTCCCACGCTTTTTTCTTAGCTTCCGGGTTGGTCCACAACCAGTTGGAAGGCGACATCGCATCCAGTGCCTGCCCGGCAAAAAAGTTCACCATGCGCTGATGATGGCGCGACAGCCCGTCGCCGTGGTCGGCCGCTTCGCGCCACCAGGCGTCGTAAGCCTTATAGCCTTCTTTGAAGACGTTGTAAGGCCATTGCTGCCAACCTGAATCGGAAAATCTCGCATCGGTTTCTGGTATGTCGGCCGTCTGACTCTTCGCGATGTTCTGCATGGCTTGCAACGAGAGTTCCATCGCCCGTTGCGCCATTAGAGATTGTCGGCCGGGAGAGCTGGCCCAGTTCTTAACCCAATCGGTATACGCCAGGGACAAGGCAATGGGGGAAAGCCCATTAAAAGCCTTCGCCATGCTGGTTTGCACCAGTTCATCAAACGACTGGGCAGCCTGCCGTTGCCGTTCGCGGATGGCGTCGCTATCAAACACAGTACTCATTTATGGAAAGACTCTCGCTGTTTAATTTTTACGTCATGAAAGATATGAAAAGTATTGTAACGTTAATAATTGACGCGCTTGTGACAGGACCTGCCCAACCGCGCCTGAACAGACGCTGTTAAGTAGACCGATGTGGGCTCAGTGAGCCCATGCGCACTCATTGGTCTGGTATTGACGAGCCCCCGAGTTTGGGAATCCAACGCATGTAGAGGACGGACGCCACTAACTCAACCATGGTTTGGGTCACCACGATGGCGGGTAGCACGGGGAGGCCTCCGGGCACGGCCAGAGCTAGGGGTAACACCACCAGGGAATTGCGCGTGGCCGAGCTAAACGCGACGGCACGGCCGGCTGCGGGTGGCAAGCCCACGAAGCGAGCAACACCCCACCCGAGGAAGGGCGCGACCGCAGCAAAGACGGCATACAACGGCAGCACGCGCACGGCGGCCTCGATCGCCGCACCGGACTGCGGCACCACTGCAGCTACCACGATAAACAGCACCAGGGCGGTTGCCGGAACGGGCAGCACGCTCAATCCACCAAGCACACGCGCACCGGTTTTGCGACGCTGCGCCCACTGCTGCACGACAGCCGCCGAGCTCAGGGGCACAGCGATCAGCCACACAAAAGCATGGACAAACGGGCCAAGTTGCACCACAGCTGCCGCTTCAACTCCCAAAAGCGCACGTAGGTAGATCGGCAACAATAGGATTTGCACAATCAAAAGCAGCGGCGTAGAAGCCAGCAACAGCCGGGCATCGGCGCGCCCAATATGCGAGAACGTCACCACATAATCAACGCACGGCGTAAGCAGCACCAAGAGAAAGCCGAGGCGAATCATCGGGTCTGCCGGTACGAACTGCACCAGAAACACAACCAGCAGTGGCACGATGAGGAAATTGGATACCAGCAACGCGGCCAGAAATCGCGTGTGGGTGACAGCACGGCCCAAGTCGGCCAGCGGCACCTGCAAAAAGGTCACGAACAGCATTAAAGCCAGCGCAGGATTAATCGCCTGTTCCAGCGCCGCTATAGCAGGCGCCAGCACCGCAACAGCGGCAGCCAGCAGCACCGCCGCAAAGTAGATGAGGATTTGGTGCAGCTCCAAGCGGTCTCGGAGTGCAGAGGTGAAGTGGGTCAAATCGGGTGCCTTTCATCTGGCGCTGACAATCCGCTCCAGAGTTTCTTCTAACAACGCCCGATCCGCCAGTCGCTTAGCGTCGGTGCGCTTAGCCAAGTTGTGCAACTTGCGCCGTACCCCTGGCAATTTTGCCGCATGTCCTAGCTCGATCAGGCCGAAGTCCGGCTGCTCGAGCTCCACGGACCGTAGAAACATACACGATGATTCATCCAGCCACTCGGCCACACGCGCCAACAAGCGCTCGTGAACATCTAATAAAGCTTCGGCTTCGACAGGCTCAGCCGTCATTCCTTTGAAATGCGCGTCGAATATGGCCGCGAAATCTGTTGGCACGCGAGGAGCCAACATCTCCCACGCTGGTTTAGGGCTACAGGTCAGGTAGACGAGAAATGTGCGCCAGAGCAGCTGATCTGTCCGCTCATCCTCCAGCAGCAAACCGACATCGAACAGATCTCGCGGATGCTGCCTCGACAGTGCGGCTGCCAGCTTACCGGCATAGAGATCGGCGAAGCTCAGCACTTGAACCGACGCAAAGCCAAATATTTCCTCAACCCTCGGGCGAACCACCATATTCCGCACCGGATGCACCGTGCCTCGCATCACCGGAGTCGTCTCGATCTGCACCCGCGCACGGCCACGGCTGGCCACCAATCGAGTAACGCTTGCGCCATCGCCCGCAGACAACTGTACTTGAAGCTGCAGCGGCCTGACACGCAGCTTATCGGCCAAGCGCTCAAGAGCTTCCGAGATCAGCTTTGCATCTTCAGCATAGTCATGTACTGGCAACCACGCCAAATCAATATCCACCGACAGACGAGGCAAATCGTGCTCAAACAAATTGATTGCCGTACCGCCCTTGAGCGCGAAACGCGGTTCCTGGCCAAGTATCGGCAGAATATCAAGCAACAGCCGTACACGATCGGTATAACGACGGTCCCAATGTTCAAACAAGGTGCTCATCAAGTTCTCTCGGCAAGGTTATCTGATAAGTGGGATGCAAGCGTCCGCCCGGCACCAGCGCTCGTTTGCCCCGCCCCAGATCTACGCCATCCAATGGAACATGAGGCAACCACGCATGACGATGACGTTCAGCTAACGCTAAAAACAACCGTTTTGCCTTGATACTCCGACAGTGATGCAGCATCAGGCCCACCCTCCGCGGCCGCAACGTAGTCATGGCTTGCATCAACGCATCTACCTCATAGACTAACGTTGCATCGGTAACGCTGTGGCACAACTCCAGTATGGCCCGCTCGGGTGTAGAGCAGACTAAGGCATCAGTACTCGATGTGATCTGATGCCAAGCCAGCCCATGTTCGGACATCATCTCTTCGGACATCTCTTCGGTGAACAAAGAAGGAAGCAGGTCGAACCCCCCTCTTCCCAGGAACTCGAAACACTGTTCCAACGAAAGTTTGCCGAGCCAACTAGGTGGCCGCGAGGGCCCATACAGAGTGATCGTTCCCGCTTCCCCGAAACGCAAGTAGTGCTCGTGCCCCATCAGGCTCAGGGCGAAACGACCGCCGACATGTAGAGGTAACCCTTCCCCGATTTGCAGGCTGCGTACCACTCCCTCCCACTGCAGGTGACCGCCCTTGCGCATGTAGACCCCACGAGCAGGCGACACCAGCCAGCCGCTGCTCACATAGCGTGAGACGAGGCTGTTGGTGTAACCATGAGCCCGCAGCCAGCGGCTCGATACGAGCCGAGTGTCGCTCAGCTCGGCTAGCAAAAGGTTCAACTTTCGTGAATTTCGATCACCCATAGAGAGTAAATTACTATTCTTATAAACCCTTGCCAAGGCAAAATAGTTTATAAGAGAAGAAAAAGGATCATTTATAGTGATCATTTTAAGTAGAAAACAAACCAGAATGGCATTGCCCGACCAACGGAAAGTTCAGGCAGCCGTGCAGGCTCAACGCGCCTTGGCAGCTTATTTGGCAACGCGCATCGCGCACCATGAAAAACACCATGACCAGATCACGCGGTTGAACACGGCTTGCGCCGGCGGCGTTCACGCTCCAGGTCAGCGATCTCGCCCCGCTGCAATGCTAGCTTGTAATGACCCAGCGGTTTCTGCTCAGCAAATCACTGGGTCGGTACACTCCATGCCAGACGAAAATACAAAAAAGCCCGCAATTACGCGGGCTTTTGAGCATTTCATGCCATCAGGTGCCTGGCGTGGAATTATTCCCACTCAATCGTCGCAGGCGGTTTGCTCGAGACATCGTACGTAACGCGGTTAAAGCCGCGCACTTCGTTGATGATTCTTGAGGAAACCTTTTTCAGCAGCGAATACGGCAGTTCGGCCCAGTCTGCAGTCATGAAGTCGGTGGTTTGAACGGCTCGCAGGGCTGCGACGTATTCGTAGGTGCGGCCGTCGCCCATGACGCCGACGGATTTCACGGGCAGGAAGACCGCGAAAGCCTGCGAGGTGAGGTCGTACCAGCTTTTGCCGCTGTTGTGGTCGATGGTGTTGCGCAGTTCTTCGATGAAGATGGCGTCGGCCTGGCGCAGCAGGTCGGCATACTCTTTCTTGACTTCGCCCAAAATCCGCACGCCTAGACCGGGCCCCGGGAAGGGGTGACGATAGACCATGGCGGGCGGCAGGCCCAGGGCGATGCCCAGCTTGCGCACTTCATCTTTGAAGAGTTCGCGCAGCGGTTCGAGCAGCTTGAGGTTGAGGGTGTCGGGCAGGCCACCCACGTTGTGGTGCGATTTGATCGCCACGGCCTTGCCGGTTTTAGAGGCCGCCGATTCGATGACATCCGGGTAAATGGTGCCTTGAGCCAGCCAGCGTGCGTTCTTGAGTTTGCTTGCCTGTTCCTGAAAGACTTCCACAAACTCTCGGCCGATGATTTTGCGCTTTTCTTCCGGGTCGGTCACGCCCACGAGTTTGCTCATGAACTGTTCGGAGGCATCCACATGGACGACCTTAACGCCAAAGTGCCCGGCAATGGTATCCATGACTTGCTGGCCTTCGTTCAGGCGCAGCAGGCCGTGGTCCACGAACACGCAGGTGAGCTGGTCGCCAATCGCCTTGTGGATGAGCGCCGCCGCAACGGAAGAGTCTACCCCGCCGGACAAGCCGAGGATGACTTCCTCATCGCCCACTTGCTTACGGATGTTCTCGATGGCTTCCTGCACGTAGTCCGGCATGTTCCAGTCGTGGGTGCAGCCGCAGATTTCCGTGACGAAGCGGTTCAAAATCGCTTCGCCCTGCAAAGTGTGGGTGACTTCCGGGTGGAACTGCACACCGTAAAAGCCGCGTGCTTCGTCGGCCATGCCGGCAATCGCGCAACTTGGGGTGGAGGCCATGAGCTTGAAACCCGGGGGCAGCGCCGTCACCTTGTCGCCGTGGCTCATCCAGACTTTCAGCATGCCGTGGCCTTCGGGGGTGCCGAAATCTTGCAGGCCGTCGAGCAAGCGAGTGTGACCGTGAGCACGCACTTCGGCGTAGCCGAATTCGCGCTGATCAGACCACTCCACTTTACCGCCCAGTTGCAGGGCCATGGCTTGCATGCCATAGCAAATGCCCAAGACAGGTACCCCCAACTCAAACACTTGGCCAGGCACTTTCAGAGCTTCTTCCTGATAGGCAGAAGCATGGCTGCCTGAAAGAATAATGCCCTTGAGGCCGTTTTGTGCTTTGAGGAAGGTATGATCTATGTCACCTGGGTGTATCTCACAATAAACGCCGGTGTCGCGGATGCGGCGAGCGATGAGTTGGGTGAACTGGGAGCCGTAATCAAGAATAAGTATGCGCTGATGCATGGTGAAAGCATATAGAGGATTCAAGGCGTTAATGTAACGTATCACACCGGTTTTCGCAGGAATAAGCATGCCAAATAGCTCGCACACCCCCGCTCTTATCTGGGCCGGTTTCATTTCTCTGGCGCTTGCCATGGGTATTGGTCGTTTTGCTTTTACGCCCTTGCTGCCCATTATGCAAAAGGATATTGGGCTGGGGCTGGCGCAAGGGGGGTGGCTGGCTAGTGCAAACTATCTCGGCTATTTTGCCGGTGCGCTGACAGCCGCTTTTCTGCCATGGAGCGCAAGCACCCTTCTCAGGGTCGGCCTGCTGCTGGTGGCGCTCACCACAGCGCTAATGGGATGGACATCGACCTGGTCAACCTGGATTGCCTGGCGTTCTATTGCGGGGGTGGCCAGCGCCTGGGTGCTAGTGGCAACGGCATCGCTATGTTTGGCACGGCTGACGGCAGCGGGAACGCCTCATAAGGCAGGCTGGGTATTTGCCGGTGTAGGCGGCGGCATTGCGTTCGCCGGCCTGTTGTGCATGGCTGCCGACCTGCGTGGCGTCAGTTCCAGCCATACCTGGCTGAAACTGGGCGGTTGGACAGCAATTGGCCTGTTGGCGACTTACCCACTTTGGAAGATCCCAACCAACGCCCCCTCTGCCAGCACCGTTCTGGCGCGCGGCAATGACCATAACCATTTCCGACTGATACTGTGCTACGGCCTGTTTGGTTTTGGGTATATCTTGCCCGCCACCTTTCTGCCCGCCCAGGCGCGTATTCTTCTTAATGATGAGGCCATTTTCGGCTTGGCCTGGCCTGTGTTTGGCCTGGCGGCGGCGGTTTCTACCCTGATCTGCGGTTTATTGCTGAAGCGGTTTTCGCTGCGCTTCCTGTGGCTGCTTTCTCAATTGTTGATGGCTGTCGGTGTGGTGATTCCTGCTGTGCTGCCCAGCCTGGGCAGCATCATTATTGCTGCGGTCTGCGTGGGTGGCACTTTTATGGTGATCACCATGCTGGGCATGCAGCAAGCCCATAACTCGGGCGGCACCAGGGCACGTGTGCTGATCGCCAACCTGACGGCGGCTTTTGCCTTGGGGCAGTTGGCCGGGCCGGTGATGTTCAGCTTGGCGAACAAGCATCTGGGCGCCACGCTGGACGGTTCGCTTTATATTGCTTGTGCCGCCCTGCTGCTTAGTTGCCTGCTGCTGTTGAAGCCTTTTCCCGAGCAAGCCCCCGCGCAGTAGTCAGATTGTTAAGCGCGTAAAAAAAGCCCCAGCCAATTTTCCGGCTGGGGCTTCGATGGTGCTTGCGTTAGTGGGATCAGTCGGCGCGGTAGTTCGGCGCTTCCTTGGTGATCTGCACATCATGAACGTGGGATTCGCGCACGCCGGCAGCGGTGATTTCCACGAATTCCGCCTTCTTGCGCATATCTTCGATGGTGGCGCAGCCGCAATACCCCATGGACGCCCTGACACCGCCCACCAACTGGTAAATGATGGCCAGCACGCTGCCCTTGTAGGGAACACGGCCTTCAATGCCTTCGGGCACCAGCTTGTCGACGTTGTTGGACGGGTCTTGGAAGTAGCGGTCGGCGGAACCATCGGACATGGCGCCGAGGCTGCCCATGCCACGATAGGACTTATACGAACGCCCTTGGTACAGCACCACTTCGCCGGGAGATTCTTCGGTACCGGCAAACATGCCACCCATCATGCAGGTGGAGGCACCGGCCGCCAGCGCCTTGGCAATATCGCCTGAATAACGAATGCCGCCATCGGCAATCAGCGGCACGCCTGTGCCATCCAGCGCCTCGGCGACATCGGCAATCGCTGAGATTTGCGGTACGCCGACCCCGGCCACAATGCGGGTGGTGCAGATCGAGCCAGGGCCGATACCGACCTTGACCGCATCGGCGCCCGCTTCAACCAGCGCCCTGGCTGCAGCGGCCGTGGCGATATTGCCGCCAATGACCTGGATGCGTGGGTAGTTTTCCTTGACCCACCGCACGCGGTCGATCACGCCCTTGGTGTGGCCGTGAGCGGTGTCCACCACAATGGCGTCAACACCAGCAGCCGCCAGCTTGGCCACACGCTCTTCCGTGCCTTCACCTACCCCCACCGCTGCGGCGACGCGCAACTGGCCGTGAGCGTCTTTGCAGGCATTGGGGTGGGTGGTGTTTTTAACGATGTCCTTCACTGTGGCCAGGCCACGAAGTTGAAAGGCGTCGTTAACGATGAGCACGCGTTCGAGGCGATGCTTGTGCATCAGCGCTTGCGCTTCTTCCAGCGTGGCGCCTTCGTGCATGGTGACGAGTTTTTCTTGAGGGGTCATGACCTGCCTGAGAGGCAGGTCGAGCCGGTCTTCAAAGCGTAAGTCGCGGTTGGTGACAATGCCCACCAGTTTGCCGCCATCGACCACCGGCAAGCCGGAAATGCCGTGTTCGCGCTGCAAGGCAATGGCGTCGCCCACCAACATTTGCGGGGTGACCGTGATGGGGTCGATCACAATACCAAACTCGTGACGCTTGACGCGGGCCACTTCCCGGGCCTGTTCGTCGGCAGAGAGGTTTTTGTGAACCACACCGATACCGCCTTCCTGCGCCATGGCAATGGCCAGGCCGGATTCTGTGACGGTATCCATGGCGGCAGACACCAGAGGAATGTTCAGGGTGATATCGCGCGTGAACCGGGTGGACAGGTTGGTATCGCGTGGGAGAATGTCCGAATATGCAGGCACCAACAGGACATCATCGAATGTCAGTGCTTTCTTGATGAGACGCATGTACGAGCTCCGGGCAAAGATGAATTGTACCGTGATAAGCCGCTTCAGCCTAACTGAACGCGGGCGTTGCGGAACATCCGCATCCAGGGGGTGTAGCCGCCATGCGGCTGATCTGCCCCGCCCTGGTCGGCAGGCCCCCAGCGCTCAGGCGCCCAGGACATCATCACATTGCGCGTCGCCCGTTCGGGGTGCGGCATCATGATGGTGAAGCGACCATCGGCGGTGGTCACGCCTGTGAGGCCGTTGGCGCTGCCATTCGGGTTATACGGGTACTGCTCAGTTACCTTGCCGTGGTTGTCCACATAGCGCAGTGCGGTAATTACCTTGGAAGCGTCGCCCTGGCGCTCGAAGTTGGCAAAGCCTTCGCCGTGCGCGGTTGCGACCGGCACAATCGTGCCCGCCATGCCTTGCATGAATAACGAGGGCGACTCGGGGATTTCCACCAGCGTGACACGCGCTTCGTATTTCTCGGAAATATTGCGGGTGAAGCGCGGCCAGTGCTCTGCCCCGGGGATCAGGGAAGCCAGGGCGGCCAGCATCTGGCAGCCGTTACATACCCCCAAGGCAAAGGTGTCGCCACGGCCAAAGAAGGCCGAGAACTGGTCCGCCAGCATGCTGTTGAAGCGGATGCTGCGTGCCCAACCTTCGCCCGCGCCCAGCACGTCGCCATAGCTGAAGCCACCCACGGCCACGAGGCCTTGGACGTCGTCCAGGCGGTTGCGGCCTGAGATGAGGTCGGTCATGTGAACGTCAAGCGCCTCAAAACCGGCCTTGTCGAAGGCCCAGGCCATTTCCACCTGGCTGTTGCAGCCCTGTTCGCGCAGAATGGCGACGCGAGGCCGCTTGCCGGTGGCAATAAAGGGCGCAGCGATGTCTTCTTGCGGGTCGAAGGCCACGCGTACCTGCATGCCCGGGTTGGTTGTGTCCTTCCACAGGTCGAATTCAGCTTGAGCGCATTCGGGGTTGTCGCGCAGCGCCATAATGCGGCGGCTGACTTCGGCCCATTGCTGGCCCAGCTCTGCGCGGGCGCGTTGATACACGCATTTGCCGTCGCGGAAGATCTGAATTTCATCCACGGTGTTCAAGCCGCCAATGACATAGCTGTTTTGCGACAAACCTGCTTCGCGCAGGCGACGCAGCACGTTGTCGCGCTCGGTGCGGGACACTTGAATGACAGCACCGGCCTCTTCGTTGAACAAGGCCTTAAGGGTGAGTTCGTCGCGCTGCACGGCCACCTGTTCGGGGCGGATTTTGTAGTCGCCCCAGTCTTCGGCATGGGGGTCGATGGTGAGCAGGTCGAGGTTAAGCGACACACCCACATGCCCCGCAAAGGCCATTTCAGACACGGTAGCCAAGAGGCCGCCGTCGGAACGGTCGTGATAGGCCAGCACCAGGCCGTCGGCTGCCAGCTCGCGCACCGTACGGAAGAAGGTGGCCAGCATGTCGGCGTCGTCGATGTCCGGCACTTCCGTGCCCACGGCACCGTAAACCTGTGAAAGAACCGAACCTGCCAGGCGCTGCTTGCCTGCCCCCAAATCAATGAGAATAAGGGAAGTATCGCCACAATCGGTGCGCAGTTGCGGGGTTAGCGTGGCACGCACATCACCCACAGGAGCGAAGGCGCTGACCACCAGCGACACCGGCGCGCAGACTTCGCGTTGCTCACCGTTTTGCTCCCAGGTGGTACGCATGGAGAGGGAATCCTTGCCCACGGGAATAGACAGGCCTAGCGCCTGACACCATTCGCTGGCCGCCGACACGGCGTCGTAAAGGGCGGCATCCTGGCCCGGGGTGCCGCACGCGGCCATCCAGTTGGCGGACAGCTTGATATCTTCAAGCGCACGCACATCAGCGGCCACCAGGTTGGTCAGCGCTTCGGCCACAGCCATGCGGCTGGCCGCAGGTGCATCCAGCACTGCCAGCGGCGAGCGTTCGCCCATGGACATCGCTTCGCCACGCACGCTTTCAAAATCGGCCAGCGTCACGGCGCAATCCGCCACCGGCACCTGCCAGGGGCCGACCATTTGGTCGCGACTGGTCAAGCCGCCGACAGCACGGTCGCCAATGGTGATGAGAAAGCTCTTGCTGGCGACTGTGGGGTGGCGCAGCACTCGTTCAATGGCTTCGCCTAACTCAATACCTACGACGTCGAACGGTTCACCTTCGATGGTTTCTCGCGTCACATCGCGCGTCATGCGCGGTGCTTTGCCCAGAATGACATCAATGGGTACATCGACCGGGCGCAGTTCGCCTTCGGCCCGAGGCGTGATGGCTTCAGCTACACCTGGCAGCCCTTCGCCGTGCGTGACACGCAGTTGGCGCTCTTCAGTGGCTACGCCGACAACCGCATAGGGACAACGCTCACGTTTGGCCAGGGCGTCGAACCGTTCGAGGTCTTCGGGCAGAATGGCCAGAACATAGCGTTCCTGCGATTCATTACTCCAGATTTCCGCTGCCGACAGGCCAGACTCTTCCAGATGTACTTGCTGTAATTCGAAGATGGCGCCCCGCCCTGCGTCGTTCACCAGTTCAGGAAACGCGTTGGACAAGCCGCCCGCGCCTACGTCGTGAATGGCGATGATGGGGTTGTGTTCGCCTTGTTGCCAGCAGCGGTCAATGACTTCCTGAGCGCGCCGTTGGATTTCCGGGTTGCCGCGCTGCACGGAATCGAAATCAAGCTCTGCGGTATTTGCGCCTACGCTCATGCTGGATGCTGCGCCACCGCCCATGCCAATACGCATGCCGGGGCCGCCCAGTTGAATCAGTAACGCACCGGGAGGCAGAGGATCTTTGTGTGTGAGGCGGCTATCGATAAAGCCCATGCCGCCTGCGATCATGATGGGTTTGTGATAACCCCAGCGGCGGCCGCCCGCATGCTGTTCAAACGTGCGGAAGTAGCCCAGCAGATTGGCGCGGCCATATTCATTATTGAACGCTGCCGCCCCGATGGGGCCTTCAATCATGATGTCCAGCGGCGAAGCAATGCGGTCGGGCAGACCATGAGGGCGCTCTTCCCAGGGCTCCAGGGCATCTGGGAAACGCAGGTTGGATACCGTGAACCCTGCCAGGCCGGCTTTGGGCTTGGAGCCCCGGCCCGTTGCGCCTTCATCGCGGATCTCGCCGCCGGAACCGGTTGAGGCACCCGGAAAGGGAGCAATGGCTGTGGGGTGGTTATGGGTTTCCACCTTCATCAGGGTGTGGACTACAGCCTGATGGTGGCCGTAGCGGCCTTGGCTATCTTTAGCGCCGGCATGGAACAAAGTGGCGGGACCGCCTTCCATAATGGCTGAGTTATCGGAATACGCGACGACGGTGCCGCGCGGCTGAGCCGCGTGGGTGGCGCGTATCATGCCAAACAGGGTGTTTTCTTGCGGCTGACCGTCAATGACCCAGGTGGCGTTGAATATCTTGTGGCGACAGTGTTCGCTGTTTGCCTGCGCGAACATCATCAGTTCGACATCGGTGGGGTCGCGCCCCAGCCCCGTGAACGCATCGGCCAAGTAATCGATTTCGTCTTCCGACAAAGCCAGGCCAAGCGCGGTATTGGCTTCTTCCAATGCCTGGCGCCCTGCGCCCAACACGTTAACCGTTGTTGTGGGTTTGCCAGGCAGCGAGGCGAACAGCGCCTGGCCGTCAAAGGCGGTATCAACCACGGTTTCTGTCATGCGGTCGTGCAGCAGGCCGGCGATTTGCGCCAGTTGGGATTCATCCAGCGATTTGCTGCCCAGCAGGCCACGTTCGGGTGTGATGGTGTAGCGCACGCCGCGTTCGATGCGTCGCACAGCGGCTAAGCCGCAGTTATGAGCGATATCGGTGGCTTTGCTGGCCCACGGCGACACCGTGCCAAAGCGTGGGAACACACGCAGAACCAGCGTGTTACGGCCTTCTGACTTGGTGTTTAGGGGAGTGCCGTAATCGAGCAGGCGCTCCAATTGGCTTTGAGCGGCGTCATCCAAGGGAGATTCAAGCCATACGTAATGTTCGTACTGGCCGGAAATATCCGCCACGGGCAGGCCAAGGGCCGAGAAACGTTTAAGGAGTTGTTCACGACGGAACGAGGACAGGACGGCTGAGCCGGGAAAATGCAGAATGGAGTTCACTGTGTACGGAGTGCGCGCAAAGGGTGGACTGAACCTCCCATTTTACCCCTTCCACAGCCCTCCCGGCGCCCGAGCCCAGCGTACCTCAAGATTTCACCGCTGGAACCGGTGATCCTCACCTTGGCACAGCCGTGAAGCACCCGCTGAGTTCAGGCTTGTGGCTCGGGGTAATGCACTTCCAGAATGTCGAGCTCTTCCACCCCGCCCGGTGTGCGTAAGACGACGGTATCGCCTTCATGCGCTTTAGTCAGTGCGCGTGCCACCGGCGAAATCCAGCTGATACGACCTTGCAGGGGCTCGGCTTCATCTACGCCCACGATGGTGACGCGGAACTCTTCGCCAGCGGAATCGGAATACACCACCGTCGCGCCGAAAAAGACTTGATCGCGATTGGGCTGGGCAGCGGGATCGACGACTTCTGCAATTTCCAGGCGGCGAGTGAGAAAGCGGATGCGGCGGTCGATTTCGCGCAAACGCTTTTTCCCGTAGAGGTAATCGCCGTTTTCGGAACGGTCGCCATTGGAAGCGGCCCATGACACGGTTTGAACAACATCGGGGCGTTCAACGTTCATGAGATGTTCGAGTTCCGCCCGCAGTCGGGTATAGCCGTCGCGGGTGATGTAATTCTTTGCCCCTGCTGGCAGGGGCGACGCTTCCAGTTCGAGATCGTCGTCGTCCTGCTGTTGGTCTTCCTTAACAAAAGCCTTACTCATTTCAATACCTTTGAACCTAAACCCAGTCGTGCCAGACAGGAGTGAGATCGTCCGGCATAGCGGGCAGCCGACCCAGGTCGAGGCGGTTTTCATCCGGGCCGTGAAAATCTGAACCGCAAGAAGCCAGAAACCCGTATTGCCGGGCGACGTCAGCGTATTCGCGGTACTGGTGCGGCGCATGGCTGCCGGTCACCACTTCAATGGCCTCGCCCCCTAATTCGCGGAATTGGGTGAACAAGGCGTCGAACTGCACCGGCGTGTAGTTGTAGCGACCGGGGTGCGCAATGACAGCTCGCCCGCCCGCCTGCAGTATCCAGTTGACGGCCTGCTCCAGCGTAGACCACTGCATGGGCACATAGGCCTGGGAATCTTCACCCAGATAGCGTTTGAATACTTCGGAGAGATTGGCGCAATACCCTTTCTCCACCAAATACCGGGCAAAATGCGTGCGGCTGATCAGGGCCGGGTTACTGACATAAGCTAAAGCGCCCTGATAGCTGTTTTCAACGCCCATGGCGTCCAGCCGGCGCCCCATTTCTTCGGCGCGTTCAGAACGGCCCACGCGAATACTGCGCAACCCTTCGACCAGGCCGGTATGCGTATCGTCAACATTCAGGCCCACAACGTGAACGGTATGGCCGGCCCAGGTAACGGAAATCTCCACCCCGGCGATAAAGCGCATGCCCAGCGCCTGCGCCTGCGCACGCGCTGCAGGCACGCCATCCAGAATGTCGTGATCGGTCAGCGCCCATAAGGTCACCCCGTTATCATGGGCGCGACGGGCCACATCCTCGGGTGCAAGCACACCGTCGGACATGGTCGAATGGCAGTGAAGATCGGCTGAGATGATGATGGCATCCTCCGTGAACGACTTAACAGGCGCTGAGAATCAGCGGGCCTGTTCTTCCAGCAAAAATGCGGCAACCGCCTCGACCTGGTCGTCAGAGCGCAAGGTGGGCGCATGCCCAACCCCGGGAAATGTCAAACCACGCGCCAGTACATTGCGCTTCTGCATTTCCTGCAGCCCTTGCTCAGTAAGCAGGTCGGAGGTTTCGCCGCGTATCACCAGCACAGGTTCGGCAAGGCTTTCAAAGCCGGCCCAGAGTACGGCTTCCGCCCCTTTAAGCACCGTGGCGTCCTGTTGGGCGATGGGTTCGGCGATACGCAAATCGTAATGTTTGCGCCACTTGCCATCTTCCTGATTGAAGATGTGGCGCGTCAGTGCTTGCCAGCCGGCGCTGTCGTGCGGGCCAAAGCCCTGCGACACGCTTTTCACATATTCGACCGCTTGCTCGAAGCTGTCAAATATTTCTTCCTTGCCCACATATTCAGAGATACGCGCCAAGCCACTATCGTTGATTGTGGGGCCGATATCATTCAAAACCATGCGGCCCAGAGTTAGGGTTTGGTCATTGCTCAGGCGAGGTTCCGGCTTGGCGGGGCGCAGCGCGGCAGAAGTGGCTAGCCCGGCTGCCAGCCCCATGCCAATTAAGCCGCCCATAGAGGTGCCTACCCAGTCGAGGCGGCCGGGTTTCAGCCGCGCAATAAGCGTCAGCATGTCTGACACATATTGGGGAATCGCGTAATAGGATGGGTTGATCAGCCAGTCGGAATGCCCACGCCCGACAACATCCGGGCAAACCACGCGGTATTCCTTGGCCATGCGTGCGGCCAGAACATCGAAATCCCGGCCGCTGCGGGTCAGGCCATGGACGCAGAGCAGCACCTTGTCGTTGTGAGGGTCGCCCCATTCCCAATAGGCCATGCGATGCATGCCCGCCGGGCTGGCGCACATCACATAATTCAAACGGGGTTCAACAACGTAGGGGCTGGGCACTTCGCTCATTGCATCCTCGTGAGATGGAAAACGGACTCCTGATTGTAAGCCCAGGGGCGCGAACAGCCCCGGGCTGGACCAACAGAAGCCCGCCACCTTCTCACTGCGGCCTGCGTATTTACTGCACAAACAGCAGGGACGGGCATTCCAGCAGCCCCCGTATGCATTGGATGAATTCCGCCGCATGCATGCCGTCCACCACGCGATGATCGAAAGAGGATGAGAGGTTCATCGTTTTTCGAACGACGATGGCGCCATTCATGACAACGGGCTTTTCCACCACCCGATTGACGCCAACAATCGCCACTTCGGGGTAATTGATAACGGGCGTGGACACAATGCCGCCCAAGGCCCCCAGGCTGGTCAGGGTGATGGTGGAGCCGGAGAGTTCATCTCGATGCGCCGAGCCATCGCGGGCGGCTTGCGCCAGGCGGCGGATTTCGCCTGCACAACCCCAGAGATCATAGGCTTCGGCATGGCGCAGCACCGGCACCATCAGCCCCGAATCGGTTTGCGCGGCCACCCCCAGGTGGACGGGTACATACCGCGACACCACGCCTTTTTCGTCGTCAAACCGCGCATTCATTTGCGGAAAATCATTAATGGCCAGCACCATGGCGCGCACGATAAACGGCAATAAGGTCAGCTTGCCGCGCGACTCGCCCCAACGCTGGTTCAGTGTCTGGCGCAGAGCTTCGAGCTCTGTGACATCGACCTCCTCAACGTAGGTGAAGTGCGGAATTTGCCGCTTGGACTGCTGCATTTTTTCTGCAATCTTGCGACGCAGCCCCACGACAGGAATCTCTTCCACTCCTTCGCGGCGTGTGTAAGCCACGGTTGGCGCAGGCGTGAGCTTGGTGTCGCCAGCCGAAGCACCCGCCCCGCTTTGCCGCAACCAATTATCGAGATCTTGCTGAGTGACCTGCCCTTGCGCGCCAGTGGCGGGAACCACTTGCAAGTCGATGCCTGCTTCCATGGCGCGGCGCCGAACCGCGGGCGAGGCCAGCGGACGCCCCTGCGCCACAGCTTGGTGTTGTATGTGCTGAGGTGCTTGTGCTGGCGGCTGAGCTTGAACCTGCTCGTCCGTGGCTGCAGCGACCTCCGGCTGGCCGTTCGCAGCAGCCCCAGTCATGGTTGCGGCTGCCGAGTCAGACGCCGCTTCCTCCTGAGGCAGGGCTTCTTGCGACTCACCTGAGTCGGCATCGGGCTGACTGTTTAGATCGGCCTCGGGTTCGGGTGCGACCCCTTCCCCGGCCATATGATCTTCGCCCTGCACCTCGGTTTCTACTGCCGGGGTTTCGTCTTCTGCCACATTGCCTTCGCCCTCGACTTCCAGGCGGATCAGCTCGGCGCCTACTGCCATGATTTCGCCTACGGCGCCGCCTAAAGCCAGCACCGTGCCGTGCACGGGCGACGGCACTTCCACCGTGGCCTTTTCCGTCATGACTTCAGCCAGTACTTGGTCTTCAGCAACCGTGTCGCCTTCCTTGACCATCCACTCCACCAGCTCGACTTCTGCAATCCCTTCGCCGATATCCGGCATTTTGATGACATATATGCCCATGTCAGTGATCTCCTTGAATTGTGGACTCGTTTTCCGGAATCAGCGGCGGCAGCGCAGGCTCGCCGGTGATCAGCCTTCGCATGGCGTTGGCCACGCGTTTGGGGCTGGGGAAGTAAGCCCACTCATGGGCATGGGGGTAAGGCGTATCCCACCCGGTGACGCGCTCAATGGGCGCTTCCAGGTGGAAGAAGCAATGTTCCTGCACCAGCGCCGCCAGTTCGGCGCCAAAGCCGCTGGTCAGCGTGGCTTCGTGCAGAATCAGGCAATGGCCGGTTTTGCGCACCGACCGCACCACCGTTTCAATATCCAGCGGCCACAAGGTGCGTAGATCGATAATTTCGGCGTCGAGCCCGGCTTCTTGGGTTGCCGCCTCGGCCACATAAACCATGGTGCCGTAGGTGAGAATCGTAAGCTGGTTACCCGGGCGGTGAATGCTCGCCAAGCCCAAGGGAATGCTGTAGTAACCCACCGGGACATTACCCATGGGATGGCGCGACCAGGGCACGACGGGTTTGTCGTGATGGCCGTCGAACGGGCCGTTGTACAGGCGTTTAGGCTCTAGAAAAATCACCGGGTCGTCGCATTCGATGGCGGCAATCAGCAGCCCTTTGGCGTCGTAAGGGTTGGAGGGAATCACGGTGCGCAGCCCGGCCACATGGGTGAACAAGGCCTCCGGGCTTTGACTATGGGTTTGGCCCCCGTAAATGCCGCCGCCCGAAGGCATACGGATGGTCAGCGGTGCGGTGAAGTCTCCCGCGCTGCGGTAACGCAAGCGCGAGGCTTCGGAAACAATTTGATCGGTGGCCGGGTAGAAGTAATCGGCAAATTGGATTTCCACCACCGGGCGCAACCCATAGGCGGCCATACCTACTGCGGCCCCGACGATGCCCCCTTCCGAGATCGGCGCATCAAACACGCGTTCTTTGCCGTGCTTGGCTTGCAGGCCTTCAGTGCAGCGGAACACCCCGCCAAAGTAACCAACGTCCTGACCAAACACCACCACGTTGGCGTCGCGTTCCAGCATGACGTCCATTGCGGAGCGCAGCGCCTGAATCATGGTCATGGAGGCCGTCTTTCCTGCGTTTTGTTGTAGATTCGTCATCGCTACACCCCCAATTGCTGACGCTGACGGCGCAGATGCCAGGGGACATCCGCGTACACATCTTCGAACATGGTTTCCACACTGGCTGTCTGGCCGGTAAGCAGCGAGCCATGGCTTTCCGCTTCTTTCTGCGCAGCGATGACTTCTGCCTCGTATTGCTTTTGCGTGGCGTAATGCTCTTCTTCCGACCAGTGGCCGATGCGAATCAGATGCTGTTTCAGGCGCTCAATAGGGTCGCCCAGAGGGAAACGCGCCCAGTCGTCGGCGGGGCGGTATTTGGATGGATCGTCGGAGGTGGAATGCGGGCCGGCACGGTAGCTGACCCATTCGATTAGCGTCGGCCCCAAATTATTGCGGGCGCGCTCAATCGCCCAGCGCGACACAGCCACCACGGCCAGGAAATCGTTGCCATCGGCCCGCAAGGACACAATGCCGCTGCCCAGGCCACGGGCGGCAAAGGTGGTGCGCTCACCCCCGGCAATGGCCTGGAAGGTGGAAATCGCCCACTGGTTATTGATGACATTCAGCACCACCGGCGCCTGATAAACGTGGGCAAAGGTGAGCCCGGTTTGGAAGTCAGCCGCCGCCGTGGCGCCGTCGCCGATCCAGGCCGAGGCAATGCGTGTATCGCCCTTAATGGCCGAGGCCATGGCCCAGCCCACCGCCTGCACGAACTGCGTGGCCAAGTTGCCGGAGATGGAGAAAAAGCCTTGTTCCCGCATGGAATACATCACCGGCAACTGACGACCCTTGAGCGGGTCGCAGGTATTGGAGTAGAGCTGACACATCAGCGCAGAAAGCGGAACATCGCGGGCGATAAGGAGGTTTTGCTGCCGATAAGACGGAAAACACATGTCGCCGGCTTCCAGCGCCAGTGCTTGGCCTGTGCCAATGGCTTCTTCGCCCAGACTTTGCATGTAGAAGGAGATTTTGCGCTGGCGTTGCGCAATCATCATGCGTGCGTCGAACAGGCGGGTCTTGATCATGACCTGCAGGCCCTTGCGCAGGAGTTCGGGGTCGATGGCAGGTTCAGCCCAGGGGCCGACCGCCTGGCCGTCATCATCCAGCACGCGGATCAGAGAAAAAGCAAGATCGGTATTTTCGCGGTGGCCGATATCGAGTGCAGGCTTGCGCACTTCGCCAGCCGCACTCAAGGGCAGGTAGGAAAAGTCAGTAGCGTGGCCGGGACGCCCGGAAGGTTCCGGCACGTGCAGCCGCAATGGCGGGGTTTGTCTCATAATGCCTCGGAAAATCTTGTGGAGTTTTCGTGTAGCCGGGCGCCTGCCTGATGCTGGCGCCCTTGTTTTTGTATGGCCTCTTGTGAAGGTTGGTTTCATCATCGCGCATCTGCTTGTTCTGTGCAAGACGGGCAAACCATGATTTCACTCTGACCAATAGCGCGAGCGGCGATCTCTTTCGGCTTCGACCTTCAACCCACCCTTGGTTGAGCGAGCAATAATCGCGCCATCAAGGCCGGTGTCCCAGAACGCTGAACCGTGCGCCTGCCAGCGCCGCCTCACCGCACTAGCCGGGTGGCCATAGCGGTTCCATCTTCCCGCCTGAGCAATCGTGTGCTGCGCCCGGGTCGCCGCTACAAAAGGCTGGGCCGAGGAATAGCGCGAGCCGTGGTGGGCGGCCAGCACAATGTCCGCAGCATCGAGGCCGCGCTGCACCAGCGCTTTTTCTTCGTCGGCGCCGATGTCTCCCGGCAACAAGATGGAATGATGTGCGCCCTGAACACGCAACACGCAGGCATTGCGATTGCGTTCACGCGTATCGGCGCCCAAGTCTATGCTGCCCTCTCCCGGTGGCCAGAGAAACGCAAAGCCAACGCCATCCACCCGCCATGACAGCCCATGAAAGCAGGGGCTGGCCGCCTTGGGCATTGGCGGAAGCTCGCGCCCACCCAGCAAACCACCTTCATGAGTCAGCCAGGCGGCCAAGTCAAATGGCGTATAGGACTGCTCCACAGGCAGGCTTTCAAGTACGCTGCGTACACCGCCAACGTGGTCCAGGTCGGCATGTGACACAACGAGAACATCCACTTTCTTGATACCTTTGGCCCGCAAAAACGGCACGAGATTCCGTTGCGCGGCGTCGGCATCCGGCGAGTACCGCACCCCGGTGTCATATACCAGCGTTTGGCTAGCCGTACGCAGCACCACAGCGCTACCCTGCCCGATGTCCAGGGCGTAAAGATCCCAATCCCCCGGCTCCAGCCGGGACGGCAGCCAAACAAGAACGGGCAGCATAAAAGCCCAACCCAAATACCGGAACGGGAAGCCGCGTGGCAGCAGGGCGATACCTACACCCAGCATGGCAAACGCCGTGGCCCACCAGGGGGCCGCCGCCACCGGCAGGCTGGCACCCGGCAGCCCGGCCAGCCATTCAGTCGGCCACATACACAGTTGCAACAACGCATGGGCCAGCCATGCTACAGCGCCCACCGCAACCTCCAAGCCGGGCACCAGCGCCATGCCCGCCAGCAGCAGCGCCAACGGCGTAACCAGCATGCCGATAATCGGAATGGCGTAAGCATTCGCCAATGGAGACACAATGGATATCTCGCTAAACAGCAAAGCCAGCGGCGGCAGAAGCGCCAGTGTCACGCAGATCTGCAACCTCGCTGCCGCATGCAGCTTGCGCACCACCCTTGGCAGCCTGCCTTGCGGCGTGAACGCGCCCCGGCCCCACCAGCCTGTGGCGGCCATCAGCACATACACTGCCAGAAACGACAACCAGAATCCTGCAGACAGCGGTGCCCAAGGGTCCAACCCCACCACCACAAAAGCGGCCGCCGCCAGCACATGGCTGGGGCTCAAAGGAAGGCGCAAAGCCAGCGACACCCCCATCACCAGCAGCATGACAAAGGTGCGGCGTGCTGGCACGCCCCAGCCTGCCAGCAAGCAATAAAGCCAGGCCACCAGCAACGCCACCCAGGCTGAGGCCAGTTGCGCGGGCAGCCGCTCCGACAAGCCGCGGCCCCGCCAACGCAAACGTCGCCATGTAAAGTTCACGGCGATGCCGGCCAGCACAGCAATCATGGTGACGTGGGAACCACTGATTGAAACCAAGTGGGTCAAGCCGCTGCGGTTGAAGGTGAGCCAATCGGCAGCGTCCACACTCGCTTGGTCCCCAATCGCCAAGGCCAGTAGCACCGCGCCCCATCGTTGCTCAGCGATATAAGGCAGCATGGCATCGCGCACATAATGCCGGGCACGTTGCGCCACGACTGACACGCTGGCCCACGGCTCATCCCCAATTTGCACCGGCGTGCCACGCACGGTACCCGTTGCGCGGATGCCCTGAGCAAACACATGGCCTTCATAATCAAAACCGTGGGGGTTACGCGAGCCATGCGGTTTACGCAGAATCAGCGCCATCCGCCAAACCTGCCCTGGGAGGATTTCCGGGAACTCCGTATTGCCGCCCCGCCCTGGCCGTCTCCCATAAGGCCCGGCAAAATCCCCGGAATTCCATCTCACCTGAATGCGACCGGGCACGCCCTGCGGAATGGACGACAGCACGTCTGCCACGAATATCCGGCTTTCCGGCTCCAGCCGCGGCAGCTCGGCCACCCGCAGCACCACCCGCGTAACCTTGTCTTCGTTGGAGGAGTCCAGCACATCGGCCAGGCGAGCCTCCACCCGGGCCGTTCCATAGGCCAACCCCACCGCCCCGGCTGCCAAAAACCATAACAGCGACCCGGCAAGCAACAACCGCGAAACGATTACGCCGCGCCGCGCATACCAGCCCCACCACGCGGCCACCACAATCAGCAGAGCGGAACCACACACCCACAGTGCAACTGGCGGCGGTTCGGGAAGGAGATGCACCGCCCCCACGCCACCCGCAAACGCCAATAAACAGAGTCGAGTGATTGCCACGCTGAAGCTCCAAAAGCCCCAGCGTAATCAGAAATAAAGGCTCAAGCTACTCCTAGAGAATGGCATTGTCCAGCTCGGGATTTACGCAACTGACCCGCACCATCTCTGCCTCATTTTCGAGCTAACGAGAGGTGCTGCCCGCCAATTCGATCATTACGCACACAGCCAAGAATGAAAGAGATCCACTCACTGAAACCCGCGCCTATGGGGTCGGCCCCCACAGCGCACTCCTATTTACTGAACGGGTTGGGCAGATTGCCCTGAAGAGCTAGAGTCGGAGTCAGGGTAAAAACACAGGAAAACCAGAATCGTCGCCTTGAAAAGGATCACGTACACTGCGCCCCATGTTACGCATAGAAAACCTTAGCAAGCGGTACGGCGACCACCTGGTGTTTCAGGGGCTGAACTACACGTTTTCACCCGGCTGTGTGGTGCTGAGCGATGAAGACAATACCGGTAAGTCCACCCTACTGAACATTTTGGCAGGGGTGATGGCGGCCGACTCCGGAGACGTCTGGGTAAACGGCCATTCAATGGCGTGCGCCCCGCAAGTGGCCAAGGCGGCGCTGGCTTATGTGCCAGACAATTGTTTGGCGTTTCCCCAACAGACCGGGCGCGAATGGCTGCAACAGGCCGCGCGGGAAAAAAACACGCAGCTCGACGAGACCGCACTGGGTCTGGCCGACAAGCTGGGGTTGGCAGAACACCTGGACAAGCGCTTTGAGCAAATGTCCACCGGCACACGCCGCAAGGTATTCCTCGCGGCCTGTGCTTTGGGCCGCCCCGCCGTCATTCTTGCGGACGGCCCCAGCAACGGGCTGGACACCCCCGCCCGCGCCATATTGGCCGAACAATTCAGAGTTTGGGCGCAAGACCGGGTGGTTTTGTTTGCCAGCCACGATGCTCAACTGGTTGAGGCGTGTGGCGCAAAACCGCTAAGTTTGGATGCACTGCGCGGCTAAAGGCTCAGCCAGCAATATGCCCTGTTTGCAAGGGCGCCCGGCCCGATTGAGGCGCTTGCAACACGCTGCCATCTTGCCGCCCGACCTAACCCGCTAACCGTGGCAGCACGCGTTGCGCATTGCGGCCAGTGGCTGCCACCACCTCTTCGTAACTCAGACCGCGCAACGTTGCCAGTTCGCGCCCGATGCGCGCCACCTGAGCAGGTTCGTTGCGCGGCGGTTCCCCACCCGGCTTGCCCAGCCAGGCGGGCGGAATGTCTGGCGCATCCGTTTCCAGCACCAAGGCTTCGATCGGCAGGCGGCCGGCCAGGCGGCGAATCTGTAAAGCGCGCTCAAATGTCATGGCCCCGCCAAACCCCAGAGCAAACCCCTGGCTGATGAATTGTTCAGCCTGCTGGAAGCTGCCGTTGAAGGCATGAGCGATGCCGGTCACCCCTTCATGGCGGCGCAGGTATTTCAGAATATCGTCTTGTGAACGCCGCACATGTACGATGACAGGCAGCTGAAAACGCTGGGCCAGCTTCAGTTGCGCATCGAAATAGCGTTCCTGCTTTTCCCTCATGGCGGGCGCTTTGAGGTTAGGCAGAAAAAAGTCCAGGCCGATTTCCCCAATGCCTACGAAACGCGGGTCGTCCAAAGACGCTTCCAGACACTGTTCAAGGAATTCTAAGTCGTCCTCTTGGGCGTCAGGCACTGCTATGGGATGGATGCCCAAGGCGTAATACCCGCTGGCAAACCGCCGCGCGAGTGTTTGCACGGCAGAGAAGTTAGCCCGCTCCACAGCCGGTATGACAATGGCGCCAACCCCTTGCTGCCCGGCCCGCTTGATAACGAGGTCGCGGTCTTCGGAAAACTCCACGGCATCAAGGTGGCAATGAGTGTCAATCAGCATTCTTCCTCCTTACCGGGCCAAAGGCTGCTCCATCGGACACGCATCAGGAATCGGCAAGCTGCCCCTTTTCTATGAGCAGTTGTCGGTGAGCCAGCGCTGCCAGTGCCGGGTCATGCGTCACGATGGCAAGGGCTGTGCCAAACTCCTGGTTCACGCGTAGCAGCAGTTCAAACATGCTTTCCGCCGTGTAACGATCCAGATTGCCAGTGGGCTCGTCGGCCAGCACACAGCCGGGGCGCGTCACCAGCGCCCGCGCCAGAGCCACACGCTGGCGCTCCCCCCCAGACAATTGCCCGGGGTAATGGTCCATGCGGTGCTCCAGGCCCACTTGCGCTAGAACCTCACGCGCTTGTTCACGTGCTGCATTGCGTTTGTCCCGCCGCACAATCAAAGGCATGGCGACGTTATCCACGGCGGAAAATTCCGGCAATAGATGGTGAAACTGGTAGACAAAACCCAGACGTTGGTTACGCAAGCGGCTGCGGGCGCTTTCATTCAGGCCGTCCACCCGCTTGCCATCGACTTCAACATGGCCAGAGGTAGGGGTGTCGAGCAAGCCCAGCAAATGCAGCAAGGTGCTCTTCCCCGAACCTGACGCCCCGACGATGGCCACCATTTCACCTGCGCCAATATGCAGGCTGACGTCGCGCAATACTTCTACGGTGGCCCCACCTTCGGTATAGCTTTTAACGAGATTTTCGGCTCGCAGCACGGGGGGAGTGGTGGAAACTTCAATCATGACGCAATACCTGTGCAGGCTGCAGGCTCGATGCCCGCCAGCTCGGATAAAGAGTAGCCAACAGCGACAGCACCAGAGACGTCACGCCAACCACGATGATGTCCTGTGCCTGCGGTTCGGAAGGCAGTTCGCTGATGAAATAAATCTGCTGAGGCAAAAATTCAATGCCAAGCAAATTCTCGATAAACGGCACGATAACGTCCACATTAAAGGCCACTAACATGCCCAAGCCCAGGCCCAGTGCGGTGCCCACCACGCCGATCAAACTCCCCTGAACCAGGAAAATTCGCGCGATTTCGCGTGGCGTAGCGCCAATGCTGCGCAAAATGGCAATATCGGAACGCTTGTCTTTGACTGCCATCACCAGAGAGGACAGCAGGTTGAAGGCCGCCACCGCGACAATCAGCGTCAAGATAATGAACATCATGCGTTTTTCAGTCTGCACGGCAGCAAACCAAGTGCGGTTGTTCTGAGTCCAGTCCTGTGCGAGAAACCCGCGCGGCAAAGCGGCCTCAAGGCGGCTTGCCACTTGCGGCGCGGCCTGCATGTCGGCAATGCGCAGCCTCACACCACTGGTGCCGCTGTCGCGGAATACCCGGGCGGCGTCCTCCACATTCATGAAGGCCAGCGCCGAATCATATTCATAATGGCCGGTGGAAAACACACCAGAAACCGTGAACTGGCGCATGCGGGGGGTAAAGCCCGCAGGTGATATCGACCCCTGGGGCGCCAGCACCATAATGGTATCGCCCAAGTTGACACGTAAAGCCCGTGCCAGCTGCAACCCCAGGGCGATGCCAAAGCTGCCGGGTTGAAGGTCGGCAGCACTGCCCACCATAAACTGTTGGGAAAGCTCAGACACGGCGTCTTCCTGGGCCGGATCAATGCCGCGCAGCTGCACACCCTGTAATGCCTGGCCACGCGCAATCATGCCTTGCGCCGCCACAAAGGGCGCGGCGCCCTGCACCGCGGGGTCGTTACCGACCTGAGCGGCCAGATCCTGCCAGCCTTCCAGCACCTGCTGGTGCGGCACCCCTGGCGCATACAGCTCGATATGCGGCAGCACGGAAAGCATGCGGTCGCGTACTTGCACTTGAAAGCCATTCATCACCGATAACACGATGATGAGCGCAGCCACCCCCAGCGCGATGCCGGCCATGGAGCTGGCGGCAATAAAGGAAACAAAACGGTCGCCCGAACGGCCCCGGCGGCGCGATCGCGCCAGACCGGCGTAACGCGCGCCTATCCAGAATTCATAAGACATGCTCTGAAGCCACCTTGGTCGATAATCACTACAATACGTGGAATGCAGATCGTACTACCTGGAGCGCTTCCTGACGCAGCCATTGCACAGGAACTAGCCTCCCACCTTGAAAAAAACGCACCGCATCTGGCCGCTTGGCTGGCCAGTGCGCAGGCAGACGTTACACCTGCCCCGCCCGCCGATACCTTCTGCACGCCCTACGAATACTGGCTGCTGCAGCACCATGGGTTCAGAGCGACTGACAATCAGCCCCCCAGCGCTGGCCTGGCCGCCGTGCATGCCCGCCATGCGGGCATAGCGTCTGACGCCGCCACCCCGCTATGGCTGGGGCAACTGGTTCACGTCGCGCCGTCGCGCGATGGTGCAGCATTGATTCCGGGCAATGAGCTGGAAATCACGCCGGAAGAAAATGCCGCGCTATTTGATTCAGCTGCGGAATACTTTGCCGACAGTGGTTTTACGGCTACGAAATTTGACACCCTGCACTGGCGTCTCACCCCCCCGCCCGACTACCAGCCCGCCTGCGCCAGCCCGGCGCTGGTGAGCATCACCTCGGTTAACGACTGGTGGACGCAAGATGTTCAAGGCCGCCCCTGGCGTCGGCTGGTGAATGAACTGCAAATGCTGTGGTTTGATCATCCCGTCAATCAGCAACGCGAAAGCCGTGGGCTGCGCCCGATCAACAGTGTGTGGCTGTATGGCGGTGCGGCGCCCTCGCAGTTGGAAGCCAGCGCAAGCGATACCCCTCGCGTGCTGCGTAGCCTGAATGGCCCGGCCCTTGTGCAAGATTGGGGCAGTTGGCTGCAGGAACTTGAAAAACTGGATCGCCAGGAATTCGCCCCGCTGGGCAGCATGCCCACGCTGGTGCTAACCGGCACCCAACGGATTGTTGAACTCACGCCCGCCAAGTCTGGCTTTCTGGCCCGGCTGTTTGGCGGCCAAAAACAGAACTGGAGGCGCTGGTGGTCCGCGCACAATTGATTAATCGCGCCGACAACCCGGCCAACCGTCAACGCCTGGAAGCCGCAGGCATCCACCCTCTGCTGGCGCGCCTGTGGGCCGCCCGCGGCCTTGACGACCCGGCCCAGGCCCAGCCCACCTGGGCGGCCATGATTCCGCCGCCGCATTTAACCCACGCAGAACGCGCCGCTGCTTTGTTGGCCGACGCCATTGCCGCCGGGCGCCGCATGTTGGTGGTGGCCGATTACGACTGCGATGGTGCGACAGCCTGTGCCGTGGCCTTGCGGGCTTTGCGTCGCATGGGCGCCACCGTCGATTTTTTGGTGCCGGATCGCTTTGAGACGGGCTATGGCTTGTCGCCTGCCGTCGTAGATTTGGCCACCGCTCACCCCGCAGGCAAGCCAGACTTACTCATTACAGTCGATAACGGCATTGCCAGCATCGACGGCGTTGAAGCAGCGCACCAGGCAGGCATGGACGTCATCATTACCGACCATCACCTGCCGGGTGATGATTTGCCCAGTGCACTGGCCATCGTCAACCCTAATCAGCCCGATTGCGGCTTTCCTTCCAAGCATTTGGCGGGCGTGGGGGTGATTTTCTACCTGATGCTGTCGTTGCGCGCCGAGTTACGGCGTCGCGGCGCCTTCACCGACAACGGGCCGCGCCTGGATGACCTCTCCGACCTCGTCGCCTTGGGCACGATTGCCGACGTGGTACGGTTAGACGCCAACAACCGGCTGCTGGTCACGCAAGGCTTACAACGCATACGTTCGGGCCGCATGCAAGCCGGGGTACGGGCGCTTTTTGAGGTGTCGGGCCGCGAGCCGCGCAACGCCACCGCCTTCGATCTAGGCTTTGCCCTGGGGCCACGCATCAACGCTGCGGGCCGCCTGGCCGATATGAGTCTGGGCGTACATTGCCTGCTCACCGATGACGCGGCACAAGCACAAGCGTTAGCACGCCAACTCGACGCCATCAACCAGGAGCGCCGCGATATCGAACTGAACATGCGTGAAGAAGCCCTCAATGTGCTGACACACGAAGCCCCGGCCCGCGCCGCCAGCGTTTGCGTGTATCACCCGGATTGGCATCAGGGTGTGGTGGGCTTGGTGGCCTCCCGGCTCAAGGAAACCTACTGGCGCCCGGCTTTGGCGTTCGCCCGTAATGAAGACGGCACCTTACGCGGCTCGGGGCGCTCGGTTCCCGATGTCCACCTGCGCGATGTCCTCGACCTCGTTTCCAAGCGCCACCCGGGCATTATTCTGAAGTTCGGCGGTCACGCCATGGCGGCCGGCCTGACCCTGGTGGAGTCGGCCTACTCACGTTTTGTCGATGGGTTCGATGCCGCCGTGCGGGAGCTCTCGGGCGCCGAACGCTTCGAGCCCATTATTGAAACCGACGGCTCGCTGGAGCCCGATTTTGCCACCATCGAAGTAGCGGGCCTGTTGCAGGAACAAGTATGGGGTGCCGGCTTTCCCGCCCCCGTGTTTCGCGACACGTTTACGGTGCTGCACCAGCGCCTGCTTAAAGGCAAACACTTGAAGCTGTTCTTGCAGCGCGGCGCCCAACGCTTCGATGCCATCTGGTTCAACCACGCAGACACCTTGCCAGAACGGGCGGAACTCGCTTACCGCCTGGATCGCAACGAATGGCAGGGGCGGGTTTCGGTGCAACTGGTGGTTGAGCATGCTTTAGCCGCCTGATCCGTGCAACCTTGACCCGCCGGACAGAGCACGTATGCTGACACGGTAATGCCCGACGGCTTGAACGGCAAAATGCCTGCAAGCCGGCACCGGTTGCTATGATTCACCCATTTCCCTGAACACAGGTACGCGACACATGGCTGTATTTGACATTCAATCCATCGTTTCCGAACTGGCGGAAATCCGTCAGCAATGGCGCATATCACAAGGCCGTCCTCTGGAATCAGGCGGGCGTAACTTCCCTTCCCCCGAGGCAGTGAAAGCCGTGGTCAAAGACCTGACCGGCATCTTGTTTCCCATGCGCTTAGGCCCGATCGACCTGCGCCAGGAAAGCGAAAATTTCTATGTCGGCCATACCTTGGATTCCGCCCTGCACGCTCTGCTTGGGCAGGTGCGCCTGGAACTGGCGTATCAGCATCGCCAGGGAACCGCCGACGAAAGCACCCTGGAACAATGTTCCATTGACCGTGTACAGGCCTTCGCCCAGGCTCTGCCCAACATTCGCCGCTTGTTAGATTCTGACACGCTGGCCGCCTATGCAGGCGACCCGGCGGCGCGCAGCGTCGACGAAATTCTTCTGTGCTACCCCGGCCTGCATGCCATGATTCATCATCGCATCGCCCACCAGTTGTATAAGCTCGACCTGCCTTTACTGGCCCGCATGTGCAGCGAAATCGCCCACTCGGAAACCGGCATCGACATCCACCCAGGGGCGCAAATCGGCGAGCATTTCTTCATTGACCACGGTACCGGCGTTGTTATCGGTGAAACGACTATCATCGGCAACCATGTGCGTATTTATCAGCAGGTTACGCTGGGTGCCAAGCGCTTCCCCTCCGATGCAAGCGGAGCGCTCACCAAAGGCTTGCCGCGCCACCCGATTGTGGAAGACGATGTCGTCATCTACGCAGGCGCCACCATTCTGGGGCGCGTGACCCTGGGCAAGGGCTGTACGATTGGCGGTAATGTCTGGCTGATCAACGATGTGCCGCCAGGCGCCAACGTCACCCAAGCGGGCTACCAGGGTTTGGGCGGCGGCGACCCGGCCTGCATGCCCTCCAACGGCAACGGTGCGCAGATCAAGCAAAGTTAAGCCCCCTTCCCCAAAAAAACTAACAGGCCCGCAACATGCTACGTTGCGGGCCTGTTTGGTATTTTGGCTCAGCCATCAGTGGCAGTCCGGCACTTCTTGGTCCATATAGACTTCAAAAGCAATATCCTGCGCGGCCTGTTTGGTCAGGCTGGCCAGAACCCCGTTATCCTGCCACTGGCGTACCTGCTCCTGCAAAACGCCTGCAAGCGCTGCAGCGTGCTCGGGAATAATGAACGCTAAGTCGCGCTCCTGCTGGATAGGCAAGCTGGCCGAGAACTTCTGCCATTCGGGAAACTGCAACAAAGCCTGCAACATCGTGCTGTCGTGCACCGCTGCATCACAGCCGCCGATGCGTAAATCCAACAAGGCATCGGCGGGCGCACGGAAAACCTTTTCTATCGCACCGTAACGCGCTTCCATTTGCCCTGCCAAGCCGCTGCCTTCCGCCAGACACACTGTGCGCCCGCGTAAGTCGTCCCACTGACGGATATCGGTATCGGTTCGCATAATGGCCATGATGCCTGCCCGGTAACCCGTGGGAATCACCGTGCCGGCCTGCTGACGGGCTTCAGCGTCGCTCAACGGCAGTAATAGCGCATCGAGCCGGGCATGGGTGCTCTGCTCCGCCGCTTGCTTCTCTTCAACGGGGACAGCAACCGCTTGCAGCGGCATCTGTTTTTGTAGCCGTTCGGCCAGCAGCGGCGCCAGCCCTTCCGGCGTACGCACCTTGGAGCCCGGCACATGGGGCGGCACGACATAAGGCATGCCTAGGGTCACCGCTTCCGAAGAAAGCGCTGACCCTGCGACCACAGAGCCGCCCTGTGTGGCGACATTCACCGGCTCGGAGAGCGCCGGCCCATGGCCCGCCAGACTCAGGCCAACTACAGCCATCAGAATCTTGAGAGGGCCGCTGAACGGGTTGAGCTTAAGCCCCGAGTTCGTATTTCTATGCAACATGGTGACACCCAACTTGAGGAAGCATTGGACGCTTCAAGCAATGCACACGCGACCCACGTTCGAAAACAGAATCACACATACTGATAACGCAACACCCTGCGCTTGAGGTTTTCCAGAAAGACCTGATCAATCAAGGTGGCCAGAATCGCAATCGTCAGGATATTGGACATCACGCCCAGCATGTCAGCCGTTTCCCCGGAATATGCCAGATTGCGCCCCAGCCCCTGGCCGAAGCCGATTAACATTTCCGCTGAAATCAGCGCCCGCCACGCATTACCAAAGGCCAGTTGCGCACCGGTAATGAGTTCCGGCATAACGGCCGGCAGGTAAACCCGGCGCACCATGTCCCACCGGCTGGCCCCCATGACTCTGGCTGCGGAAACATGTACGGCCAGCACACTTTCTGTGGCATTCATTACCGACAACGCGGCTGGGAAGAACGCAGCCAGGGCGATCACCACAATCATGGGTAGGTTGCCGAACCCCATCATGATGAGAAACAACGGCACCCATGCAATCGAGGGAATCGACTGCAAAATGATGATGGCGTTTTTGAGAACTTCTCTGAAGAAGAACAGCAAGGCCCCGGCCAGACCAAAGCCCACCCCGAACAACAGGGCAAAGCCGTAGCCAAAGCCCAGCCGGGTCAGGCTGCCGCTTAGCGCTTTGCGAAAATCGCCGGATTGAATATCTTCCCACAGCCGAACCATGACGTCCGGCACATCAGGCATGAGAAAATCTGGCAGCGACCAGGCGGCCGCCTGCCAGATCAGCAGAATCACCAGAATCGCCACCAGCATGGCCGCTTTTTTCAGCGGGCCAGACATTTGTTTTTGTGTGCTCATTGAATCTTATCTACCGCCCGGGCATCAGAGCTTGCGTTCTTTCTGCCATTCCAAATCAATGATTTGCGACACATCGAAAGGCGAACCATCACGCGTCTTGAGCGAACCTTGCGCCTGCATAATGTCGGCAATTTCCTGCATGCGATCCAGTTCTTGAGGCGTCAGAATGGGGCTGAAGGTCTGACTCTTGATGGCATCGCTAATCACTTCTTCACGGGGAATTTCCTTGCCGTCCAGTGTCTTGAGCGTGGGCTCGGCAATAAAGTAGGAAGCGATAAACTTGGCCGCTTCATCGGGTTCGTTTTGCAGCAGCTCAATAGCATCGCGTTGCGCATCCAGCGACTTCCATACGGCTTCTTTGCGCTCTTTGAGAACATCGCCGGAAGTAATCACTACCATGCAGGGGAAAGGCCAGACTTCGCCGATCTCGTAAATTTGCTTCACAGGAGCCACGAGTTGTGCAATACGCGCCTGGGGCTCGAACAGGAAAGCGGCTTCCACCCGGTTACCCACCAATGACTGCACCGCCACCTGCGGGCTCACGCCCAGCACGTTGACGTCGCCCGGCTCTAGGCCGGCATCCTTCAGCACCACACCGCGCAAAACGGTATCGGCCGTGCTGCCTTCGCGCTGTGAGGCCAACGTTTTCCCTTTGAGATCGGCCACGCTTTCGATATTGGCGTCTTCACGCACCACAATGGCATGGAAGCCATGTTGCGCCCCGCCCACCACTTTAAGGTCGGCCCCGCGCGAGGACCAGGACGCTGCATTGGTAAAGCCCAAGACGCCGGTATCCAACTGACCGCCGACAATGGCCTTGATTAGGTCGGTGCCAGACGTAAACTCCACCAGCTCGACGTCCAGACCGTGTTTTTCGTAGTAACCGCCTTCATAAGCGAGAATGGCCTGCGCATCATCCATAACGCGCAGATACCCGACCCGCAACTTTTCTGCTGCGAAGGCCTGGCCCGCAATAGCTAAGGCTGCAAGGGCCGGAATTAAAGTACGAACGAATTTCATGCTGCAACTTCCTCGGTGAAGTGAATAGACGGTTCGGGGGTTTGCGCTTCGGCTTCAGCGTTAATGCCGAGCAAACCCAGAATCTCCCGGCGCATGGGCGCAAACTCGGAAAGATCGTGTGTTTTTTCGTGATGGGCCAGATTGAATTCTTTGAGCACGACGGCCGGCCGCGGGCTGAATACCAGAATGCGATCCGCCAGGAACAGCGCTTCGTCAACATCATGCGTCACCAGCAGTACTGTCGGCGCGACTTCCCTAATCAACTGCCGCAACGCGTCTTGCAGCGTCATACGAGTGAGCGCGTCCAGCGCGCCAAAGGGCTCATCCAGCAGCAACGCCTTGGGCTGAGAAATAAAGGCTCGCGCCAGGGCCGTGCGCTGGCGCATGCCGCCCGAAACCTGGTTAGGGAAGTAGTCTTCAAACCCCTCCAGTTGCACTTTGGCCAGCCACTGCCGGGCAAGCTCACGGGCTTTGTGCTTGTCGGTGCGCTGAAACTCCAGTGCCAGCGCAACGTTTTGCTCCAAGGTCAGCCAGGGGTAGAGGGCGTTTTCCTGAAACATCAGCGTACGCTCGGGGTGTGGCCCCTTGATAGCCTTGCCGTCGCCCACCACCTTGCCACTGCTGGGCTTTTCCAGGCCCGCAGCCATATGCAGCAGCGTGGATTTTCCGCAGCCCGAAGGCCCTACCAGCGCCACCAATTCACCGTGATCAATTTCGCGGCTGAAATGCTCGATGACACGCAGGTCGCCAAAGGATTTCTCTATATTTTGAAAGGAGAATTTCATGAGGGGGACATGCTTAAATCGGTATATAGGACTCCACTTTACGCCCATCCTCTTATGAGATAAAACATTTTTATCTTCTTTGCATATTCCAAAAAGAAATATTAAAAATCGCCGTACGTGTCTCGACGTACAATCGTCCCGTGCTCGAAATCCTCTCTATTACTGCCCCCATATTCATCCTGATCGCCCTGGGCTACGTGTGCGTGATGACACGCCTCATCAGCCAGGACGCCACGCGCGGCATGGGCGTGTTCGTCATCACCATCGCCCTACCGGCGCTGATTGTGCGCGGCATGGCCAACAAACCGCTGGCCGATTCCATGGATATCGATTTTTTGGGCGGTTATGCGCTGGCGTCACTCGTATTATTTGCGCTCGGCCTGATCGCCTATCGCCGTTTGCGGCATGCCAGTCTGGCGGAAAGCAGCATGGCCGGCCTGGGCATGTCATCGGCCAATAGCGGATTTATCGGGGTCTCCATCTGCGCCATGGTGCTGGGTACGGAACCGGCGTCACGCGCCGTCGCCATGACGATTCTGGTGGAAAGTATGGTGATGATTCCCTTGGCCATGGCGATTGCCGATTCTTCTGGCGGCCAGGAAAACACTGGCTTAATCAAGCGACTGGCCCTGACAGCCAAGCGCCTGATGCGCAGCCCCTTGCTGATTGCCATCTGCTTGGGGCTGGCGCTGTCGGCCTTACGCATCCCTTTACCGGGTGTGGCCTTACGGGTGATCGACATGCTGGCCATGGCGGCTGCCCCCGTGGCGCTCTTTGCAGTAGGCGGCAACCTGCACGGCCTGCGTCCCCGCGGCATGCTGGGCGATGCGACGGCCATTTCACTGGCGAAGCTGATTTTGCACCCTGCTCTAACGGCCCTGGCTTTCTTGCTGTTCCCAGGGCTGACGCCGGAAATGCGCCAAGCCGGTGTGCTGTTTGCGGCCGCGCCCATGCTGAGCATCTACCCTATCCTCGGCATGCGCTACGGCATTGAAGCACGCTGTTCGGCCACGCTGTTGTTGGGCACGGTGCTATCTTTTATTACGATTAGCGCCACCATTGCGCTGATCAGCTAACCCCGGGCCGGCAAGTGCGCTCCCCCGGCTACGGGCGGGAGAGCGTTAACCCGCTTAGGACTTGGGGGCGGGCACAGGCGGCTGGAAAGGCTCCGGGCGATCCATCCCGTGGTATTCCCGGTTGGGCATCATATCCAGTGCCGTGGCTACCCGGTTGGAAAAATTATAGAAAGCCACGGTTTCTGAAAGGTCGAAAACATCTTCAGCGCTCAAGCCGACGTCATGCAAACGCTGGCGGTCCGCGGGGCCGACTTCCGCTGGGGTGGTGGTGAGCTTCCAGGCAAAATCCAACATAGCGCGCTGGCGGGCATCGAGCTGTGCAACGCGGTAATTCATCACCAGCATTTCACCCAGTTCCGGGTCGCCCGAGAGCGCCCGTACCGCCTGGCCATGCGCCACCAAACAGTAATAGCAGCGGTTGGCGCTGGACACCACCACTGCCACCATTTCCCTTTCCAGTTTGCTCAGGCCCGATTCCGAAAACATCAGCTCGTTATACATGGCCATGAAGTTGCGCAAACGCTGCGGGCGGATGCTGTAAGTGGCCAGCACGTTTGGCACCAGCCCCAGCTTGTCGATGCACTTGCCAAACACCTGTTGCAAGTCGTCGTCGAGCGTGTGGGCGTCGGGAATCGGGTAGGCGCAGATATGATCGGGTTGCGGCACGGTATGTCTCCTTGAGTTATCAGTGCTGAAACTGATATTAGCCGACCCGATGCGCTGCGTAACTGCCTGGGCTGGCAGGGAACACCACGGTTTTTTCACCATCAATGAACACACGGCGGTGAATATGGGCATGCACAGCCCGTGCCAGCACCTGGCTTTCCACATCGCGGCCTAGAGAAACATAGTCCTCTACCGACTGCGCATGGGTCACGCGAGCGATATCCTGCTCAATAATGGGGCCTTCGTCGAGATCGGATGTCACGTAGTGCGATGTCGCGCCAATCAGCTTGACGCCGCGCTTGTACGCCTGCTGATAGGGCTTGGCACCCTTAAAGCTGGGCAGGAAGGAGTGGTGAATGTTAATGATGCGCCCCGGCATGGCCCGACACATATCATCGGACAGCACTTGCATGTAGCGCGCCAGCACCACGAGTTCTGCGCCGGTTTCCTGGATGATTTCCATTTGCCGGGCTTCGGCCTGGGGCTTGTTTTCCTTGGTCACCGGAATGTAGTGGAAGGGAATGTCGTGGTTGACCACGGTTTTCTGGAAATCCAAATGGTTGGAAATCACCCCGACAATATCAATCTGCAAAGCGCCGATACGCCAGCGATACAGCAAGTCGTTCAGGCAATGGCCAAAGCGCGAAACAAAAATCAGCACTTTCATCTTTTCAGCCGCATCATGAAAGTCGTACGTCATGCCGAATTTCTGGGCGATGTCGCGAAAACCGTCTTTCAGTTCCTGCAAGGTGGCGCCAGTCTGGCTCTGGATGGTGATGCGCGTGAAAAATCTGCCGCTTTCCTGATCGTCAAACTGTGCGCTATCCGAGATATTGCAGCCGTTGTCCGCCAGATAACCGGCGATGGCCGCAACAACGCCCCGGGTTGACCTGCACGTGACGGTCAAGACAAAAGTGCTCATGAAAACAAACCTCTATATGTAAATTCAGAATCAAGCGATGGAGCGGGCCGCGTCAAGCAGGGCCTCGTACAAGGAAACCGCTGAGGAGCCAGGCCCTCGAATACTGTAGGACTGGCCAGGTTGATTACACAGAACAAAACAGCTCATGTGCTCAATGGATGATCGCACCGCAGCCCCGGATTTTAAGGCACGGATATCAACGTTGCACAAACGCTCGAATACGTCTATGCAAGTTGGCCCTGTGATTTCAAAGGCGCACCAACCTCCGGTCTGCTCGGTGACCGACGCGTGATCGCCAAACTGCTGTTTGAGTTCGTCAGCCAACAACTCATGGCTGGCAAGCGGAGCTTCGAACAGCCACTGTTCAGGCCCCGCCCACCAAGCGCGGATAGGCTGTGTCAGCGTCATGCTTTGCGGTCCGGGCAAATCGTGCCCGAGATACTGGCGGCTCGCTTCCTGCACAACAGCCAACCGACCGGCACGCGCCGCTAATGAAGCCAGCGCCACATTGTCGTTCTGACGAATCCGCAGTTCGCCAATCTGTTCATCCCGTGGCTGGGCGCCGCCTAAAGCGGTCACCTGAAATAAGCGAAAATCAGACACGCAGCCTTTCTCCTTCGGGATCAATAAATACAGGCGAAGTCACCCGGGCTCGAACATTCACGCCATCCACCGGGCTGGCCACGCACACGATGTCGCCCATGCGCTGCTCTCCCCGTTTCAGGAAGGCCAAAGCGATGGGCCCGCCCACATGGGGCGACCAAGCCGCCGAGGACACCCAACCCAAGTCGTTGCTCATATTTTGCGGGGCCTGTTCGTCAAACAGATGGGCGCCTGCGGGAAGCGCAGACTCCCCATCCACCGGCAGCAGCCCCACCATGCGGTGCCCGTCTGCGTCTTCCAGCGCCATACGCCGCGACATCACGGCGCCGATGCTGTCCTTTTTGCGCGAAACCATGCGGCCCAGGCCCAAATGGATGCCCGAGGTCTGGCCGTTGAGTTCCGGCCCAGCGGCATGGCCTTTCTCAATGCGTAGTACACCCAAGGCTTCCGTACCATAGGGCGTGACGTCGAACTCTTTCCCGGCTTCCATCAGCACACGCATCAGGGAATCACCGTAACGAGCAGGAACCGCCAGCTCGTAAGCCAGTTCGCCGGAAAAGGAAATACGGAATAGCCGGGCCCGTACCTCTTGGCAAATCGTTAGTTCCGCACATGCCATGAAGGGGAAGGCATCGTTGCTGATGTCATAGGGTGCATCCACCACCTTTTGCAGCAAGCGACGCGCATTCGGGCCGGCGATGGCGTATTGCGCCCAGGCATCTGTTGTGGAAACCAACTGCACGTCGAGATCGGGCCACAAGCATTGCCGGCAGAACTCCATATGCCTGAAGATGGCCACAGCATTCGCCGTGGTGGTCGTCACCACGTAGTGGTCTTCGGCCAACCGGGCCGCTGTGCCATCGTCTTGGGCGAACCCATCCTCGCGCAACATCAACCCGTAGCGGACGCGCCCCACGGCCAGCGTGCCCATCATATTGCAGTAAATACGGTTCAAGAACTCACCGGCATCCGAACCCTGCACGTCTACCTTACCCAAGGTGGTGACATCACACAGGCCGACGCTGCGGCGCACGGCCAGCACCTCACGGTCCACACTCTGGCGCCAATGCGTTTCCCCTGACCGAGGGAAATATTGCGCACGCAGCCAATTGCCAGTTTCCACAAACACCGCGCCGTGTTCAACCGCCCAATGATGAGAAGGCACTAATCGGTAGGGTCGGAAGCCCTTGCCCGTGGATCGGCCCGCCAGCGCCCCCAAGCTCACAGGCGTATAGGGCGGGCGGTACATGGTGGTGCCGGTTTGCGCAATGCTGCGCCCGGTGAGTTCGGCCATGGCCGCCAAACCAGTCAGGTTGGAAGTTCGCCCCTGATCGGTAGCCATGCCCAGTGTGGTGTAACGCTTCAGGTGTTCCACTGAACGGAAGTTTTCGCGGTGCGCCAGCGCAACATCCTTCATCGTGACATCGTGCTGTAGATCCACCCACGCCCGGCCTTTGCCCGGCACATGCCAAAGTGGCGTCAGCTTGGGCGTTGAGTCGCTCGCATCAGGGAGTTCGCAAGGCGTGGCAGACAGGCCCAGGCTTTCCAAAGCCTCGACGGCTGCCTGGGCCCCGCTGCGCAACACATCTGCGGTAGCGATTAAGCCCGCGGCGGAACCTGCCACCGACATGCCTGCGGGCAGACGTTCCCCGGGCACAAAGGCGGCAATGCCTTCGTTCCAAACCGGTTTGCATGCATGGTGGGCAGTCAATTGCACATTGGGATTCCAACCGCCAGACACCCCCAGGGCTCCGCAAGCGATGGTGCGCTGACGGCCATTGGCCAGCTGTACCGTCACCGATTTCAGGCCCATTCGGCCTGTGCTATTGACCACGACTGCGCCCTTTAATACCTCGACCCCTGCGCAATCTGGCGCATCGCTGCGGCTGTCGATCAGGGCAACCACCTCGACGCCCAAACGGGCAAGGTCGGCGGCTGTCTGGTGGCCTGTGTCGTTATTGGTGAAAATGGCGACTTTACGGTCGGCGGCGACGGCCCAACGGTTGGCATAAGCCCGCACCGCCCCCGCCAGCATAATGCCGGGCCGGTCGTTATTGCTGAACGCAATGGAGCGCTCCGTCGCACCGGCGCACACCACTGCGCGCTGGGTGTAGATCCGCCAGAATGTCTGTCTGGGCTTACCTTCAAGTGGTGTGTGAAGATGGTCGGCATCCCGCTCCAGCGCCCCATAAATGCCGTGGTCGAACACGCCGAATACGGTGGTGCGCTTCATGAGCCGCACATTGGGCAGCGTGGCGAGTTCGGCCAGCACAGCAGCCACCCATGTGGCGGCGGGCTCGCCATTTAAGCTGATGCGTTCGGCATTCAGGCGCCCGCCGAATTGGAAATCCTCATCGGCCAGAATGACACGCGCCCCCGCACGGCCCGCTGTGAGTGCAGCCGCCAGGCCGGCAGGCCCTGCACCGATGACCAACAGGTCGGCATGCAAGTAGCCGCGATCGTAGAGATCCGGGTCGGGCGCGTCGGCCAGGCGTCCCAGCCCGGCTGCGCGACGTATGGCCGGCTCATAGACCTTTTCCCAGAACGAACGGGGCCACATAAAGGTCTTGTAATAAAAGCCCGCAGCCAGAAATGGGGACAGAAAATCGTTAATGCCCAAGACATCGAACCCCAGCGACGGCCAGCGATTCTGGCTGTGCGCTTCCAGCCCATCGAACAGTTCCACGGTTGTGGCACGCGTATTGGGCTCATTGCGCGCACCCGTACGCAGCTGCACCAGCGCATTGGGCTCTTCCGAGCCCGCCGACCAGATGCCGCGAGGGCGATGGTATTTAAAGGAACGGCCCACCAAGCGCACGCCGTTGGCGAGCAAGGCGGACGCCAGGGTATCACCGGTATGGCCGCTGTACCGCTTGCCATCGAAGCTGAACTCTATCGTATGACTGCGGTCGATCAGCCCGCCCGCCAGTCTGTTGCGCTGTGTCATCGCCCCCGCCCCTGTGCCCGCGCAACATCTCGCGCCAGTTCAACCGACATAATTTCGTGTGTGACCGTGTTGCGGGTGACAACCAGCCACGAGCGGTCGCCTTGTTCATGAAACCATAGTTCTCGATGCAGGCCCGCCGGGTTAACGCGCTCATGCAAATAGGTGTGAAAATCTTCGGCAGCGGTTTCCGACATGCCGTCCGGGCGCGCAATCAGGGCCGCCTCGCCTAAGTACACAAATTCGCGCATGTCGCGAGGGCCCAAGAGCGGATGGTGAATAATCATGGTGTTCAGTGCAGATTAGGTTGGGCACCTGTGCCGATTTCGTCCAGGACGTGGCCGGTACGGAAGCGGTCAAAACGGTAGGCGGATGCCACTTCGTGGGATTCACCCGTAGCCAATAAGTGGGCAAATACATAACCGGCGCCCGGTGTGGCCTTGAAACCGCCATAGCACCAGCCGCCATTGAAATACAGGCCGTCAACCGGTGTGCGATCGATGATGGGGCTGCCATCCATCGACATATCCACCAGCCCGCCCCACATTCTTAGCAGGCGCGCCCGGCTTGCCGACGGCATGATGGACATAAAGCATTCCGCCACATCTTCCACCAGGGGCAGGTTGCCGCGCTGAGCATAGGAGTTGTAGCCATCCAAATCCCCGCCGAACACCAGCCCGCCTTTGTCGGACTGGTTGAGGTAAAAGTGGCCTGCCCCGCCAAAGGTCACCACACACGGCACCGCCGGCTTTACCGACTCAGAAACAAAAGCCTGCATAACGTGGCTTTCTATGGGTAGCTTGATGTCGGCCAGCGCCATCACTTTGCCGGAACTACCCGCAACCGAAGCCCCCACCACGTCTGCAGCAATAAAGCCACGTGAGGTTTCCACGCCCACACAGCGCCCGGCTTCAATGCGGAACCCCTGTACTTCGCAGTTCTGGATAATGTCCACGCCCAATGCATCGGCGGCTCTGGCGTAACCCCACACCACAGCATCGTGCCGAGCCGTGCCGGCGCGGCGTTGAATCAAGCCGCCTTTAATGGGGAAGCGCGCATTGTCGTAATCGAGAAACGGCAGCATGGCGCGCACTTGAGCCAGCGACAGCATCTCCGCATCGGCGCCGCTCAACATCATGGCATTGCCACGCCGCCGGAATGCATCACGCTGTGCATCGCTATGGATGAGGTTCAGCACGCCGCGCTGGCTCATCATGACGTTGTAATTCAGTTCCTGTTCCAGGTTTTCCCACAGTTTCAAGGAAAACTCATAGAAGGGCTGATTGCCTTCCAGCAGATAGTTGGAACGCACAATCGTGGTGTTGCGGCCCGCATTGCCGCCGCCAATCCAGCCTTTTTCCAGCACTGCAATGCGCTTTTTTCCGTATTTGCTCGCCAGATAGTAAGCCGTGGCCAGACCGTGGCCGCCACCCCCGATAATGACAAAGTCGTAATGCGAGCGCGGTTGCGGGTTGCGCCATGCGGGTTTCCAACCACGCTGGCCGGTCAACCCTTCTTTAATGACCTTGAATATTGAATAGCCCACCACGAAGTCCGCCAAGGAGAAGGTTAAGTTGTCATTTTGCAGGAGTCACGCAAAACACAGTATTCTTAAAAAGACAAAATCAGGCCTATTTCAGACAATCTGCTATGACGCGTGCTTCGCCCCCCGCTCGTATTGGATTTATCCTCACACCCGGCTATTCGCTCCTGTCGGTGGCGACTGCTGTTGAGCCCTTACGCGCCGCGAATTTGCTGTCAGAAAGGCCGCTATACCAAAGTGTTTTTTTGTCTGAGAGCGGGGGCTTCATGCCCTCTAGCGCGAATGGCGGCTTTCACACCGAACCCTGGGGGCAAGTACAAGAAAAATTCGACCTGGTCTTTGTCGCTGCCGGTGGCAACCCTATGATTTACGATAGCCCGGCATTGATGCGCTATTTGCGCAACCTTGCCGGCCGAGGCGTGACCTTGGGCGGGATATCCGGCGGTTCGGCTATTTTGGCGCGGTATGGAATGATGGAGGGGCGCCGGTTCACCGTACATTGGCAGCACGTTCAGGCGATGCGCGACTTTTACCCGCATCTGCTGGTCGAGCGCAGCCTGTATGTCATCGACCGCGACCGCTACACCTGCGCCGGCGGTGTGGCCGCGCTGGATATGATGCATGCCATGATTGCTGCGGAGCACGGTGCAGGCTTCGCCACCCATGTCAGCGATTGGTTTATCCACACGGATATCCGAACCTCTAGCGACCCGCAACAATCCAGCTTGGAACAGCAATACGGCGTTACCCACCCTGCCCTGGTGGCAGCCATCGGCCTGATGAATACCCACCTGGCCGACCCGCTCACCCCTGAGCAGCTTGGCATGCTCAGCGGGCAAAGTGCGCGTAACCTGCAACGCCTGTTCAACCAACAACTGGGCGAACCCATGATGCAGTTTTATCGCAACCTGCGCCTGGATAAAGCCAATGAACTGCTGCAGCAGTCCGCCCTGCCGATTTCCCGCGTCGCATTAAGCACCGGCTTTAGCAACGCCGCGCATTTTTCACGAAGCTTTGTACAACGGTTTGGCGTTACCCCCGCTCAGCGGCGCGCCCAAGGGGTGAAATCCCCCACTGTGCGGTTCTTACGCATGGAATGAGGGCGCTCCGGGGGGTTCAAGTTCCCAGTTCAATCACATGAACTTGTTCAGCCAAATGCTGTTGGGCCAGTTCTACCATATGGGCGTGGTGAGTCAGGAAAATGACCTGGGTGCGGCGCGACACGCCTGCCAGCTGCCGCAAGCCGGCCAAGGCGCGGCCATCGTCATAATTCACGAAAAGGTCATCGGCTATAAATGGCAGGGCCGTGGCACTGTCCATATAGAGCTCCAAAGCAGCCAGCCGCAATGCCAGGTAGAGCTGGTCACGTGTCCCATCGCTCAAGCCGTCCAACGGCGCCAGGCGCCCGCCAACCCGACGCGCCCATAGGGTCGCCCCATCCTCATCGATCACCAGCCCGTCGTAAGCGCCCAAAGTCAGTTCGGCGAACAACTGGCCCGCCCGCACCAACAGCGGCCCTTGGCTGCGTTCCCGATACCGCTCCGTGATGTGCTCCAGCAGGCGATGCTGCGCGTAGACCCGCACATATCGCTCGGCCACTTCCGCCATATCTGCCAAGGCTTCCTGCTTGCGGGCTTCTGCCTGGGCGGCATCGTCACCGCCCGAAATCGCATCCAGAGCAGCGCGCGCCTTCTCGCGTTGCAAAGCCAGCTCATCACGCCGGTGTTCAGCCTGCTCCAGACGCTGGCTCAATGCTTGAGCCTCAACCGCCAGCGACGAGAAGTCGACCTCTGCCAGCTCCTCTTCTACTTGCTTGCGATCCCGCCCTTCGGCCTCCTCCGCCAGACGCGCCAGCAGACTGGTTAACTGTTTTTTCGCCTGTTCACGGTCTCGTTCAGCCGCCCGCAACGGCGCCAGCCGGGCCACCCAACGGGTTACGTGCTCAGAGGCCGTGTCTGCTTGGAAATCCGTGACCCCTAAACGGTTGGCAAGCGTCGCCGAATCTTGCGAGAAATACTGCAGTTCAGCTTGCAGCCGTTGTTGTTCAGCTTGGCGTTCACGCAAGCGAACCCATAAATCGTCAGCATCGGCACACAGGCTGATGGCCGACTCGACATACGCATCGTCGGCATCCTCCGGCAAGCCAGCACGCAACAACGCGGCCTGGCGTCGAGCCGACCAGTTTTCATAGGCGGCCTCATCGCGATCGCAGGCCTCTTTAAGCGCGGGCAGCAGTGGTTCGAGGCGTTGCAACTGTTCAGTCAGCGCCTGGCGCCGGGTTGTCGCTTTTTCCGCCTGCGCCAGCCAGGCTCGAGCTTTTTCACACGCCTCAGCCAGGCTGGCTACTTTTACGAGTGCTTCGGCGTTCTCGCCAGCCTGCTCCATCGCTTCTGCACGCATGGCCTCCAGCAAGCGCTGCAGAAGTGTGTCATGGCGCTCGTTCAGCCGCGCCAGCTCGCTGCGAGTGGCTTGCAGCCTTTCGTCCGCCTGCAAGGCAGCTTCGCGGCCCGGCAACCAGCCTTGCAAAGCGGCCGGCGACATCGCGGACAGGCGCCGTTGTGCGCAATCGGCCCGCCATTGTTCATCAAAGGCAGCCAGCCGGGCGGCAGCGTCATCGTGTACCTGCTGTAAGCCTTGAACAGCTACTTGCAGGCGCTCGCAGTCGTGTTCCAGCGTCTGCAGGCGGGCGGCGTCATCCACTGCTTCAAGATGGCGGTCGGCCAGCAGGTCGGCGAGTTTGAGCAGCGAGCCAAAGCTTTCCGCCTGAGCATCCAGGCTTTCTTGGCCAGCCACCAGATTTTCCCATAGCGCATCGCGTTCACGCCGCGCCGCCAGCACTTCATCGCGCGACACGGCCTGATGGGAACGGCGGAACTGTTCGACCTTGAGCTGAGCCGCACTTAGTTCGAGGCCGGCTTCACGTACGCGTTTATCGGCGGCATCGGCTTCAGCGCGTAGATCCCGACGCTGCTGAACATGCTCGACCAGCGCTTCCGCAGGCCAGGGCGACATGGCCTGCAAAGCCGCCACGGTGATGTCGTCGAATTCCGGCTGGCGCAATGCAGCCAGCCTGCGGTCAAGCTCAAGCGCTTCCTGCTGCGCCTTACGTTTGAGCCCATCCAAAGCCGTGCCAATATCACCGGCTGCGGTGGCGTCTTCCAATGCCTGAGTTAACGCCCGCCCGACTGCTATTTCTGGCAGATCCCGGACGCGGGCACGAAACTCTTCCACTTCGGCCAACCGGGCCTGTTGGGCCTGCATTGAGGTCTGGCGTTGCGCACGCAATTCGCGCCCCTCCTGCAATAGCTGGATAATTTCATGGCGCAACGGCTGCGGCGGCAAACCTGCCGCCAGTTCATCCAACGATGAGGCGGATGCCTCTGTGGACACCTGCCTGCCCAGCTGCCGCAGCAGATTGCTTAATTGTTCGCGTAACAAACCTGCGTGGGATTCGCATTGGGCAATGGCTGCTGGGTGGGCCGCCACACGTCGCCGTGTTTCATCCAACGCAAGCAGCTCGGCTTCCAGTTCCAGCAAGCGTGATTCTTCGTCCTGAATCGTCGCCAACTGCCCTAGCACTGTTTCACATTCGCGAATCTGCACCAGCAATGGCCCCAGGCGGCGGCGGCGCTCGATGTCGCGCAGCATAAAGCGCAGCTGCGTACATTCGGCACGCGTCATCTCAAAAGCGTCGTCCATCTGGCGACATTCACGCTCTGCATCGGCCCAGGCCGTGGGCCGAACGGTGGCTGTCTTCACCGCTTTATCGGCTTCTTTGTATCGGTCGGAAGCCGCATACCAAGCGCGGTGGCGGCTGTGATGAGGCGTCCACAAGCTCGCTGCTTCCTCACGCAACCCCGCCAGCACGCCATTCAAGGTTGCCAGCCCGGCAGCAGCCTGAAACAGCGTAGCGTCAACATCATCACCTGCCTGCAGCATGGCCCGGCTGCCTTGCTCCAGGCGCCGGTGATCCAAACCAAACATGCGTTCGTAAAAGACGTCGCTCACGCCCCCCAGCCAGGGGTTCAGCGCATCCAGGGGGAGTTTCTCACCCGCCTCATCTACCAGCCCCCCATCGCGTTTGCGGCGTCGCCCCATCGCCAGCCGTCCTGGTTCGCCGGCCAACACCGCATTCAAGGCGAGTTCGGGGCCGGCATGTAAAAAGGCCATGGGTGTATTCATGGGAATACCAAACAGCAGATCACGAAACGCCTGGCGCAAAGTGGATTTACCTGCTTCGTTGCCGCCCACAATCAGGTGGAAATCATGCTCACGCTGCGGAAACGCCAGTTGCTCACCGGAAAAATGACCGTAACGCAGCAGCTCTATGGATTCAAAACGCATTCAAGCCTCCCGCCCAAGACGATCAAGCACGGCTGCTGCGGCGTCTTGTAAAAGGGTGTCCACCTGCCCAGCCTTAAGTGCTTTGAACAAGGGCTCGCCCGACAACTCATACGGAGCTTTATCACGCAAACCTTGCAGGCCTTGTAAAAACTCCTGCTTAAATTCAGGATCCGCCACGGCCTCGGCAAGCAGGGCCGCTAGGTCGTCGGGCGCACCTGCCGCTGCATTCAGCGGCGGCGCATGAATGACCACTTGCAGTTTCTCCAACCACAAACGGCCATCGGCTAGTGCAGCCATGATGGCGACGACGTCGGCGCGTAGTTGCGTCTGCTGCCTCACCAACTCGCCTTGCAAGGCAGATTCGCCTTCCAGCACCAGGCGTAACACATAGGGTTTTTCTGACTCCTGTCTGGCCAGTTGCGCTTCCAGGCCCTCGCGGATGCAGGTCAGCACCTCGGCATAGGCGGCACAGCCCGAGACATCGAGGCGCAGTTCGTGCCAACGCAATACATCCACTTCCAGGCGCTCGATGCTTACCACCGCACCATCAACACAGGAGACCAGCACGGCGCCGCGTGGCCCCTGTTCGCGTATATGCCGCCCTTGCAGGTTGCCCGGAAACACCACCGGTACCGGCCCGGGAAACACACAGTATTCGTGCACATGGCCCAGCGCCCAGTATTGATAACCACTGGTGTGCAACTGCTCCAGACTGCAAGGCGCGTAGTTGGCATGCTGGGCATTACCTTCCAATGCCGTATGCAACACGCCAATATTGAAGTGCCCCGCCAAAGGTGGTGGGTAATCTGCCACCAGGTTTTCTTCTACAGCGGCATGGGGAAAGCTGCGCCCATGTAGCGCCACCTTGTGCGCTTCCAGAACAAACGTGGTGGGGCGATTCGCCTTGAACACATGTACGTTGTCGGGCAAGGCCAGCCGCTTGGTCATCACGCTTTCCGCGTCATGGTTACCATGCAGCACATAAGCGGGAATACCCCCATTGCGCAACCTCCCCATCTCACGGGCAAAATAGATGCCGGTATTGTGGTCTTTCCAGTCGCCATCGTAGAGGTCGCCGGCAATGACCATAAAGTCCACTTCCAGCGCTAGCGCCTCATCCACCAGGCGCGTGAACGCCGCGCGGGAAGCGCCGCGCAACGTGCCAACCGGCATGTCCTCATAAGAACCTAGACCCTTTAAAGGGCTATCCAGATGAATGTCAGCTGCATGAATGAAACGCATAAGTCGAAAAAGGCGATACTCAAAGGTTCCCTAGTCTGCCACAATGGCGGAAAATAATTTGAGGCTGCCGATGAGCATCAACCCTGGCATGCACCCCGCACAGCAAGAGGAAACTGATATTTTCCTCAGTTTCAAAAACGTCAAGAAAACCTACGACAGACGCAGCTTGGTGGTGCGCGATTTCAGCCTGGACGTGCGCCGTGGCGAATTCGTCACCCTGCTCGGGCCTTCAGGTTCGGGAAAAACCACGGTATTGATGATGCTGGCCGGTTTTGAGCATGTCAGCAGCGGCGACATCGTCATTGACGGCACGTCCGTCACGCGCGTCGCGCCCTACGAGCGCAATATCGGCATGGTTTTCCAGAATTACGCGCTATTCCCACACATGACGGTGGCCCAGAATTTGGCCTACCCACTGCGTGTACGCAAAATGCCTGGCGATCAGATCCGCCAGCGCGTCGAGCAATATCTGAAACTGGTTGAGCTTGAGGATTTTGGCGACCGCCACCCCAGCCAGCTATCCGGTGGCCAGCGCCAGCGTATCGCCCTGGCCCGCGCCCTGATTTTCGAGCCCGCGCTGGTGCTTATGGATGAACCGCTCAGCGCCCTCGATAAAAAACTGCGCGAACAAATGCAGTTTGAAATTTCCCGGCTGCACGACAAGCTCGGCTGCACCATGGTTTACGTCACGCACGACCAAGCAGAAGCCCTGACAATGTCTGACCGTATTGCCGTATTCAACCATGGTGTGGTGCAGCAATACGCCACGCCCGATCAGCTCTACGAACAGCCTGCTAACGCCTTCGTCGCTGGCTTCATTGGTGAAAACAACCTGATACGCGGCACCGGCGCGGCGCGGCCTGATGGCACCGTACACGCTACCTTGCAAGATGGCACCGTGCTGCGCGCCGCCCATGGCAACTTCCAGCAAACGCGGGGCGAATGCTTGATCTCGGTACGCCCGGAAAAGCTCAGAATATTCAATGTAGATACAATACCCGAGGACGACAATGTGCTGAACGCCCGCTTCGTGGCTCAGCACTATGTAGGGGATTTCATCCGCTACTATTTTGAACTGGCCGATGGCACACGCATTATCGTCAAGACCATGAACGACGATCGTGCGCCCGCCCTGACCGAAGGCCAGGCCACCAAGCTGCACTGGTCCGTGCAGCACAGCTTCGCTTTTCACCCCCAACCCAGCGCAGTCCAAGGAGATACGCCATGAAGAAGCTCAGCACGCTGTGTGCTGCCGCCCTGGCCACCGGCCTTGTCGCATCCGCTCCGGCGGCAGCCCAGCAAACTCTTACCGTTGTTTCTTTTGGCGGCGCCTATGGCGCGGCCCAGCAGGTTCATCAGATCAACCCCTATATGGAAGCCACCGGCAACAAGGTGCTTTTCGAGAGCTACACCGGCGGTGTGGCTGAAATCAAGGCCCAGGTGGAGTCCGGCAATATTCAGTGGGATGTGGTGGATATCGAAACCATCGACCTTGAACGGGCTTGTGCGGAAGGCTTGCTGGAGATTATTCCCCGAGACATTCTTCAGGCAGCACCCGACGGCACACCGGCTGAGGAAGACTTCATTCCTGAAGCCCTGGAAAACGAATGCGGGGTGGGCGAAATCGTCTGGAGCACCGTCTACGCTTACAACCACGACACGCTGACCGGCGACAAGCCCACCACCATGCAGGACTTCTTCGATCTGGAGAAATTCCCGGGCAAACGCGCTTTGCGCAAGCGTGCGCAAGTGAACCTGGAATGGGCGCTGCTGGCCGACGGTGTACCGGCCTCCGAAGTCTATGAACGCCTTGCCACCCCCGAGGGCCTAGCTCAAGCGTTCGCCAAGCTGGACAGCATCAAGCACGAAATCGTCTGGTTCGACAGCTGGTCACAAGCCCCGCAATTGCTGAACGACGGCGGCGCAGTGTTCGTGCAATCGGCCAATGGCCGCTTCTTTGATGCCATTCGTCGCGAAGACAAGCCCTTCACCATTGTGTGGGATGGCCACCTGTACGACCTTGACGCCTGGGGCATTGTTAAAGGCACGCCCAAACTTCAAGAAGCCCTGAACTTCGTCGCCTTCACCACCAGCACTAAAGCTTTGGCTGGTTTCCAGGATGTCGCCTACGGCCCTCCACGCAAATCGTCCATGGCACAGGTGGATGCTGAAATTGCCAAGCACTTGCCCACTGCCCACATTGATGTCGGCCTGAAGGCAGACGGCATTTTCTGGGCAGACTACGGCGAAAACCTGGGTGAGAAGTTCAATGAATGGCTCCTTAAGCAGTAAGGAGATCACCGAAGAGCGAAAGGCGCTGGCACGTCGCAGGCGTGCCAGCATGCTGCTGGTCGCGCCCTTGCTGGCATTTATATTCTTCGCCTTTGTCGCGCCCATTGCCAGCATGCTTTACCGCAGTGTCTACAACCCTGCGGTAGTGGAACTCATACCCGAAACACTGGAGGCGCTGTCTTCCTGGAACGGCGACGGCCCGCCATCAGAAAACACGCGCGCCACCCTGGCCCGTGAACTGCGCGGCCTGGCGCAAGACCGCCGCGCCGGTGCATTGGCCGCCGCCGTCAATCGCGCCTACCCGGGCGCTTCCAGCCTTATTAATTCCACCGCGCGCAAAATGCGCAGCTTGAGCGACGACGACCTGCTCAACGGCGCGGCTTTACTCGATAAAGCCGACAAACGCTGGACTCAACCCGAGCTCTGGCGGGCCATTGATGAAGTCGGCGCGGTATATACCGACAACCACTACTTAACGGCACTCGACTTGGAACGCAATGCCGACGGCGAAATCCAGCAACGCGAGTCGGCCCGTATTTATCTGCAGCTCTACGGCAAAACGCTGGGCATGGCGCTGGTGATTACTCTGCTGTGCATTATGTTGGGCTACCCCCTGGCCTGGTATCTGTCGCAAGCCCCCTCGCGCAAGGCCAACTTGTTAATGATTTTCGTGCTCTTGCCATTCTGGACTTCGCTGCTGGTGCGCACTACCGCCTGGATTGCACTGCTACAAACCAATGGCGTGGTCAACTCCGTGCTGCAGGCGCTGTATATCATCGACGCCCCGCTGGAAATCCTTTACACCAGCACGGCGACCATTATCGCCATGACGCACATTCTGTTGCCCTTCATGATTCTGCCGCTCTACAGCGTGATGCGAGGGCTGGACCCCAGCTATATGCGAGCAGCGATGTCTATGGGTAGTAAGCCCTTGGCCGCCTTCGTGCGCATTGTCCTGCCTTTGAGCTTGCCCGGGTTGAGCGCGGGCGCTCTGCTGGTTTTCATTATTTCGGTGGGCTACTACATTACGCCGGCCCTGGTGGGCGGCACCGATGGCCAGATGATTTCCAACCTGATTGCCTTCCACATGCAGCAATCCAGCAACTGGGGCCTGGCAGCCGCCCTGGGCAGCCTGCTGCTGGTGCTGATTCTGGCCTTGTACTGGACATACGACCGGCTGGTCGGCGCCCGCAATATTCGCCTGGGTTGACGCCCCAGCCAATAGGAACCAGAGCATGAGCGAACAGACCATACATTACGGACCTTGGCAGCGGGCAGGCCGCGTTCTGGTGGCCGCTTACGCCTGGGCCGTGTTGTTTTTCCTGATTCTGCCCATTCTGGTGATTGTGCCGCTGTCCTTCAACGCCGAGCCTTTCTTCAGCTTTACGCCGGGCATGCTGCGCCTGGATCCCGAGGCTTGGTCGCTACGTTGGTACGAACGTATTTTTACTACCGGAAACTGGTTACTTGCTATCAAGAACAGCTTTCTGATTGGCTTGGCTGCTACTGTTATTGCCACAACGCTGGGAACGATGGCGGCGGTCGGGCTGGTCAGCGATGCCATGCCGCAGCGGCGCCTGATTACCGCCATCCTGCTCTCGCCCATGATTGTGCCGCTCATCATTGTGGCGGCCGGCATGTTCTTCTTCTACACACGCTTTAACCTGGTGGCCACCCACACCGGGCTCATCATTGCCCACGCCGCACTTGGCGTGCCTTTTGTGATTCTCACCGTCACCGCAACGCTGGCAGGTTTCGACCAGTCGCTCTACCGGGCCGGGCTGAGCCTGGGCGCGTCGCCATTTAAAGTCTTCCGCGACGTCGTCATTCCAATCATCCGGCCCGGCGTGGCTTCCGGCGCCCTCTTCGCCTTTGTGACCTCGTTCGACGAAGTGGTGCTCGTGCTGTTTTTGGCCGGCCCTGAACAGCGCACGATTCCGCGTGAAATGTTCGCCGGCCTGCGCGAGCAGATCAACCCTACGATACTGGCTGTCGCCACCCTGCTGATTCTGCTGTCGCTCGCCCTGCTCTTCACTCTGGAAATGCTACGCCGCCGCACTGAACGGATTCGCACGGCGGCAACAGCGGCTCCCGAACACACGACGTAACATTCACGTAATATTCATTTCTGATAATTGCATCCGGGAAATCCCCCACTACGCCACCCGGCGCCTCACGGATGCATACTCATGAACAAAAATCTGACGCTAAAAAAAGGCTTTATCGCCTTTTTGCTGATACTTGGTGTACTTTCAGCGCTGGTCGTCACCGCCATTTTCAACCTCACGCGCAGTGTTGAACACCTGCGCCAGACGGAAGAAAGCCGCTATCAAAGTACCCTGCTGGCGACGGAATACAAAAACCTCACCCAGGCCATGACCCGCGACGTCATGGCCTTTGTATCCACTGAACAGCCGGAATTTCTGGAAAGCTACGAACGGCACCTGGCCCTTTTGCGCACGCCCTCCGACCGTGGGGCAGATGCCCGGCCCACGCTCTTAGAACGCTTCCGCAACGCGGGCTTTACCTCTGAAGAGATGGCAACGCTAGAGGCCGCTTACGCCGACCACCTTGAACTCATGAAAGTCGAAAAGGAAGCCATTGAAACCGCCAGTGGCCAGTTCGACGATGGCCAAGGCGGTATCAGGGTGGCTTTGCCCAATGCTCTCATGGCCAAAGTGCTGATTTTCGGCCAGCAGTATTCCAGCGCCGCGGCCGCGATTGCCAGTCAGATTGACCAATTCGATCAGATGCAGTCCCAGCGCCATGAAGCCGAAGTCGCACAAGCCAGCCACGACATTTGGGTCGGCAGTACCATTGTGCTGGGTGCGATTGCCATTCTTTTTCTGGGTAGCGCCTTGGGAATTCGCATGCTGTACCGAGGCATCAAACGGCCTTTGGATACCGGCGTCGCGCTGGCAGAGAAGTTAGCCGCCGGCGACCTGGCCGCCCAGGTACGTGTAGAGCGGCATGATGAATTGGGCAAGCTGCTGGTGGCGCTCAACGGCATCGGCAAAGCCCTGACGCTCACCGTGGGTGAAGTGCGCCAACGCGCCGAAAATATTGCTGTCACCGCCCATCAGACCGCGCAGCGCAACGCGTTGCTGGACCTGCGCAGCAACGACCAAGCGCGCCACCTTCAGGAAACGGCCGCTGCCATGGAACAGCTGGCCGCCACCGTGCAGAACAATGCAGAGGGCTCCATCATGGCGCGGGATTTCGTAACCGGCGCATCGGATGCCGCCCAAAGAGGCCATGACATTGCCCAATCGGCCCTGACCACCATGCGAGCGCTGCGCGATAACTCGCGCACCATTGCAGACATCACCAACCTGATCGATTCCATTGCCTTTCAGACCAACATTCTGGCCCTGAACGCCGCCGTGGAAGCCGCGCGCGCGGGTCAACACGGCAAGGGTTTCGCTGTGGTCGCCACCGAAGTCGGCACCCTGTCGCACAAGACAGCCGAAGCGGCACGAGAAATCGCCAAGTTGATACAGACCTCGGTGGCCAATATGGATGCAGGCGCCAGCTTAGTAGACAAAACGGTCGAGGCCATGGGGGATATTCGCAACAACGTCGAACAGGCCCGCCAACTGGTGACGGACATTTCAGAAGCATCACGCGAACAGGCCACAGGCATTGCCCAAGTGTCTACCGCCGTGGCTGAACTCGACGCGCTGACAACAGAAACCGTGACCCAGGTCGGCCTGGCGGCTCAGGCTACCCGAAGCCAGGAAGAACAGGCCAAAGGCCTGGCTGAATTGATTAGCCGCTTCAAGCTGGCGGAGAGCCCTGAGACTGACGTTCTTGACATGGGTTCCGACGGCGAACGCGCACACAACTTGCGCAGCAAACACGGCGCTGTGATCCCCCCTTCCGCACACCGAATTGACACCCCCCGCCCGCAGGAAAAACGCACTTGGGCACTGGGCGGCTCCCCCATTGCTCCGTATCACTCAGCGAACCCAGAACCATCCGGCATTCTGGTCGGGTAGAAGTGACCGACGGGCCCGGCCTCCGTGTGGCGTTCGTGTTCGAGAGGCCAGGGTGCAGCGCCTGGGGCTTCACCGCTTCCTCGCGCTACAATGATGGTCTGATTTTTTACGGAACGACCATGGAAGCAGAACGCCAGAACCTGATAGCCGCCCGCATTGAAGACTACGACGAGCGTCAGGCCTCCTTACGGAGGTATCTTTGACTACGACGCCAAATCCGAGCGTCTCCATGTAGTCAATGCCGAACTTGAAAGCCCGGACGTCTGGAACGACCCCAAGCACGCCCAAGAACTGGGCCGCGAAAAGAAAAGCCTGGAAAAAGTCGTTGAAACACTGACCCAAGTCAGCCAGAACCTCCAGGATGCCCGCGACCTGTTCGAACTGGCCTCGGCCGACGATGACGATGCCACGCTGCAAGCCATCGAAGCCGATGTCGATGCCATTGGCGCACAACTCGAAGAACTCGAGTTCCGCCGCATGTTCTCCAACCCCGCCGACCCCATGAACTGCTTTATGGATATTCAGGCGGGCGCAGGGGGTACAGAAGCCCAGGATTGGGCCTCCATGCTGCTGCGCCAATATTTGCGCTACTGCGAACACAAGGATTTCCGCACTGAAGTGCTGGAAGAGTCCGAAGGTGAAGTCGCGGGGCTGAAATCCGCCACCATCAAAGTCTCGGGTGAATACGCCTACGGCCATTTGCGCACTGAAACCGGTGTGCATCGTTTGGTGCGCAAAAGCCCGTTCGACTCTTCGGGCGGCCGCCACACCTCGTTTGCCAGCGTATTCGTGTACCCGGAGGTCGATGACTCCATCGAGGTTGAAGTCAACCCGGCCGACTTGCGCATCGACACCTACCGTGCCAGCGGCGCCGGGGGGCAGCACGTTAACAAGACAGATTCCGCCGTACGAATCACCCACTTGCCGACAGGCATTGTGGTGCAATGTCAGAACGACCGTTCCCAGCACCGCAACCGCGCTGAAGCCATGCAAATGCTGAAGTCGCGGTTGTACGAGCAGGAATTGCGCGAGCGCATGGCAGAACAGCAGAAACTGGAAGACTCCAAGACCGATGTGGGCTGGGGCCACCAGATCCGCTCCTACGTGCTGGACCAAAGCCGTATTAAAGATCTGCGCACCAACGTAGAGGTCTCCAATACTCAAAAAGTGCTGGACGGCGATCTCGACCCCTTCATCATCGCCAGTCTCAAACAAGGAGTCTGACATGAGCACCACCACCGTCGCCGTTATCACAGGCGCTTCTCGCGGCCTGGGCTTGGCCATGGCCGAACAGCTCTTATCTGCCGGCGCCACGGTCATCACCCTGGCTCGCAGCACCAGCCCTGAGCTGGCGGAATCCGCTAAGCGGCACGGTGCGCGGTTGCAGCAACTGCAGGCCGACCTTTCCAAACCTGCTTCCATTGAGTCGGCGGCCGGGCTAATGAGTGCCGCCCTGCCTGATGGGGCCTCACATTACCTGCTGCTGAACAACGCAGGCACGGTCGACCCAGTCAGCCTGGCTGATGGCCTGTTCGATGCCGGATCCATCGAAACCGCCTTCAACCTGAACGTGGTGGCCGCCATGGTGCTGACCGCCGCTTTTCTGCGCTCCACGCCCAAGGACGCAGACCGGCGAGTTGTGAATATTTCTTCTGGTGCGGGCCGCAGCCCCACTGCCGGGTGGCCAGTCTATTGCTCCACCAAAGCAGCCCTGGATCACTACACTCGTGTACTGGCCGAAGAAAACCCCGACCTGCGCGTGGCTTCTGTGGCGCCCGGTGTGATCGACACCGCCATGCAAGAACACATCCGCGGCAGCGATCGCCGTCAATTCCCCGACCTCGACCGCTTTTTGCAGTTACACGAACAAGGGCTGTTGTCCAGCCCTGAATCAACGGCAAGCCGCATCCTTCAACACGTCACCAGCGATCGTTTCGGCCACGAAATCCTGGACGACATACGCAATTACGATATCCCTTCCCAAACATGAACGAACCGACGCCCACTCCGCTTGCCGCTGATGAAAACCGCCTGATTGCGGAGCGCCGGGGCAAGTTGGCCCGCCTGCGCGCCGACGGCATTGCCTACCCCAACGATTTCCAGCCCGATAGCCAGGCAGCGGCCCTGCATCAAGCCTATGGCGAACTAGAGAAAGAAGCGCTCGAACAAGCCAATAAACAGGTGAAAGTTGCCGGCCGCATGATGCTTAAGCGCGTCATGGGCAAAGCCAGTTTCGCCACCTTGCAAGACGGCTCGGGCCGTATTCAGGTATTTCTGGACCGCAATACGGTGGGTGAAGACACCTATGCCGCCTTCAAAGGCTGGGACATCGGTGACATCGTGGCGGTGGAAGGCCGCATTTTCAAAACCAACAAGGGCGAACTGTCCGTCCACGCCGCCGGCATTCGCCTGCTTTCCAAGTCGCTGCGCCCCCTGCCCGATAAATTTCATGGTGTGGCCGACCAGGAACTGCGCTACCGCCAGCGTTACGTCGACCTCATCATGACCGACGACACGCGCCGCACCTTTATGGCGCGCAGCAAAACCATTGGCAGCATCCGTCGCCACATGCTGGAAGCGGGTTTCCTGGAAGTGGAAACCCCCATGTTGCACCCTATTCCCGGCGGTGCGGCCGCCAAGCCTTTTGTTACCCACCACAATGCGCTCGATATGGAAATGTATCTGCGCATCGCCCCGGAGCTGTATCTGAAGCGGCTCATCGTGGGTGGGTTTGAACGGGTTTTCGAGGTGAACCGCAACTTCCGTAACGAAGGTGTGAGCCCGCGGCACAACCCCGAGTTCACCATGATGGAGTTCTACGCGGCCTATACGGATTACAGCTGGCTGATGGACTTCACTGAAAGCCTGATCCGCAGCGCAGCCATCGACGCCACGGGCAGTGCCGTGCTTGAATACCAGGGCCGCGAACTGGATCTCGGCCAGCCCTTCGACCGCCTGACTATCAGCCAGGCCATCATGAAATACGCCCCGGGATACACCGAGGCGCAATTGGCAGACACCGATTTCCTGCGCCAGGAACTGCGCCGCCTGGGCGCCGATGTCGACGGCCCCGTACTGGCTCGCGCCGGGCTGGGTGCCTTGCAATTAGCTCTGTTTGAAGAAACCGCTGAAGCCAAGCTCTGGAACCCCACCTACATTGTGGATTACCCGGTGGAAGTTTCCCCGCTTGCACGGGCATCGGATTCCAACCCGGAAATCACCGAACGGTTCGAGCTGTTCATTACGGGCCGCGAAATCGCCAACGGTTTTTCTGAGCTGAACGACCCGGAAGACCAGGCCGCGCGCTTTTTGCAGCAAGTGGAAGCCAAAGATGCCGGCGACGAAGAAGCCATGTATTACGACGCCGACTACATCCGCGCCCTGGAATATGGCATGCCCCCTACCGGCGGCTGCGGTATCGGCATCGACCGTCTGGTTATGCTGCTGACCGATAGCGCCAGCATCCGCGACGTCATCCTGTTCCCGCACTTGCGCAAGGAAGACCCGCAGTAAACAGGCGGCCCGCCGCAGCGGGAGACGCTGCGGCTAATACAGCCAAACCAGAAAATGCTCGCGATAGTACGGCTATCGCGAGCATTTTCATTTGCGTGAAGGGGTTTCGCCTTGCTTCTCTGCAGCCTGCTGAATACGGGCCGCACGTTCCTTCTGAACCCTTTCCGTAACATCGCGCGCCATGGCCACCGAGCCGATGGCGGCTCCATCGGCTGATTTCACTAGCGCAAACGTCATTTCCACGTAAAGCTTATCGCCACTTTTGTGGACCGCTCTTGTAACGGTGGGATGACCCTGCAGCTTGAGACTGCCGCTTTTCATGGCGGCGTGGTAGCCCGCCCAATGCGGCGCACGCAAGTGTTCAGGGATGATAATGTCCAGGCTGGCCCCCAGGGCTTCCTGGGAGCGATAGCCGAACAGGCTACAGGCCGCCTGGTTCCAGCGCTGGATCACACCTTGCAAGTCAGCGTAGATCAAAGCGTCACTGGTTTGCTCGAGAATCAGCTCCGCAAGACCGAACTCATCATTTCCAGTAGTCATTGGCTGCCGCAATCGTCTGGAAGTTGGTGGCCACAACCTGGGAAACCGCAATCAGCGCATTGGCGTCTTCGCCATATACCGGCCTGAGCTTGTCGCGGATCTCAGCAGAAGGTTGAGTGAATTTCACAGCCAAGCGGGAAAGCTTGAGCGCCAGCTCATAGCCTTCCTGGGCATTGGCAGTTTTGAGGGTGGGAAGCCAGGCGTCTGACATGGAAACCTCTCTTTAGTATGACGGGAGACTTCCAATATGCCATAGCCTGAGCTTTGGGTCGGGCATAACCCCAAGCAGATTGCTGGCTTGCGCGGTTTAGCGCGGCCATGCCCGTATTCAATAGCGCTGGTTACTGCAACGGCACGTTGGCCAGGCGAATCAACTCCGCCCACTTTTTCTCTTCAGAGCGGGTGTACTCGGCAAACTCCTTGGGCGAAGAACCCACGGGTTGCGCACCCATACCGTTGTACAGCCTCACCAAGTCGGGGTCGCGCAACGCTTCCTGAGCATAAGAAGCCAGTTTCTCGACAATGTTTTCTGGCGTGCCTTTGGGAGCCCACAACGCATACCAGGTGCTGGTATCAAATGTAGGGAAACCCGATTCCGCCATAGTGGGAACGTCTGCCAGTACATCGACACGCTGGGGAGTCGTAACTGCTACGGCCCTGAGCTGGCCCTGTTGAATGAAAGGCATGGCGGATGGCATGGAGTCAAACATCAGATCGAGCTGCCCACCGACCAGGTCGACCAGCGCGGGCGAACTGCCTTTATAAGGAATGTGCAGCATATCGACGCCCGCCAGCTTTTTAAACAACTCACCCGACAAATGCTGCGAAGACGCGGTTCCCGCCGAGCCGAAATTCAACGCGCCTTTTTTCTCTTTGGCCAGTTCCACCGCATCTGCAACTGTCTGAATAGGTGAATCCTTGGGCACAACAAGCACCAGCGGCACGGCGGCCAACTGAGTAACGGGTACGAAATCCTCGAAGGAGTCGTAACTCATCTTTTCGTAGATATGCGGGTTGATCACATGCAGCGAGGCATTAGCCAAAATGGTGTAGCCGTCAGGTGTGGCACGAGCCACTTGATCGGCGCCAATCATGCCGCTGGCCCCTGCGCGGTTGTCGACAATAATGGATTCCCCCATCGCCTTTGTCATGGCCTGAGCTGCACCGCGCGCCATCAGGTCGGTCGGCCCGCCCGGTGGGTACGGCACCACCATCCTCACGGCCTTTTCAGGAAACGCGTCTGCCGCCATTGCGGCCGGTGTGGCCACACTCATTGCCAACAGGACGGCCTGCCCGGCCCACATGGAAAAACGGGAAGTGAACAGTGTACTCATAGGGTATTCTCCTCTCTTACTCTTTTATGTTGATAGCGAGTTTTCCGACAACTTGCCGGCTATGTAAGAGCGCCATTGCATCGGCCAGGCCGCTCATTGGAAACACACGGGCGACAGAAGGTCGTAAACGTCCTTCCTGCGCCCACGTCAGCATCGTTCGCATCGCTTGTTGCAAAGCAGGAGCATGAACAATGCTTTCTTTAGCGGGCGTCCAGCCGATGTAGCGCCCAAAGAAAAACCCATGCAAAGTTAAGTTCTTCACCAACATGATGTTGGCGGGTACTTCGGGCATGGAGCCGCTGGCAAAACCAATGCTCAGCAGCCGCGCATCATGCGCCGCCGCTCTCACCGCATAACCGAACAATTCGCCCCCCACGGGGTCAACCACCACATCGGCACCCCGCCCATCCGCGGCTTCCTTAACCTGCCTGGCCAAGTCCGGGCCGGGCACGACAGCGGCCACAGCCCCACGCTCCAATGCCGCCTGGCGCTTTTCCGCCGTACTGGCACAAGCAATGACTCGCGCCCCCATCTGTGTGGCTAATTCGACAGCAGCCAGGCCGACACCTGCGCCAGCGCCCAGCACCAAAACAGATTCACCCGGCTTGAGCCCGCAGCGCCACAACAGACCGGTATAGGCCGTGCCGTAAGAGATGGGAATGGGCAAGGCATCCAGCAGGTTGAGACCATCAGGTATCGGATAAACCGTGTACTCAGGCAGTTTGATGCGCTCGGCATAACACCCCCAAGGTGCGACCGCTACAACGGCATCACCCGGTTTCAAACGTGTTACGTCTTTGCCGACCGCAACCACTTCGCCCACGGCTTCAGTGCCCGGGCTGAACGGCAACGGCGGGCGGGTTTGATACTTCCCCTCCACCATCAAGCCCACGGCATGGCTGACGCTGGCATACGCCACATCAATCACCACCTCGTCAGGGCCGGGCTGGCCTGGCACCTCTTTCTGTACTAAACGCACTTGCGCGACACTGCCGTACTCATCGCATTGCAGCGCACGCATCGTCTCTGACGGGCTGATGTTCAATCCGGGCTGTATATTCATTGTCTCTCCTCTTACTTATCGGCCTGAGCTTGGCGTATGACTTCCTGCGATAAAAGGCGGTTGATTTCCTCTTGGCCCAGACCCGCTTTGGAAAGCACATCAACCGTATGCTCACCGATTCGTGGTGCAGGCTGCAGACGGCGCCCACGCCCACCAGGCAAACCAGGCAGGAAGAGATTTCCCAAACCCGGCTGAGTGACGGGCTCGAACATCCCTAAATGAACGGCCTGGGGATGAGCGACCAGGTCTTCATAATCGCGCACGACCGCATGCAAGACATCATGCTGGCGAAAACTCGCTTCCCAGTGCTCGGACCCAGCGGCACGCAACTGCTCCGCCAGAGCAGCATGCAAAAAATCTCTATGCGCCATGCGCTTCTCGTTACTATCAAAGCGCTCATCGGCCAGCCACTCAGGCCGCTCCAGCGCGTTGCACAGCCGCGCAAACTGGTCGTTATTCAAGGCCAGAACAGATAGCCGCCCATCAGCCGTATCAAATACGCCATTGGGTGCACTGACCGCGCCGACAGGTTTGTCGCCCAGCACTTGGAAGGAGGCAATATCGTTGCTTTGCAGTGCGGCACAAGCCTCAAACAAGCTAAGCTCAATATGGCTGCCTACACCTTGCACGGCGCGTTGATACAAAGCGGTTGTCGCCTGCTGCGCTGCGTAAAGGGCTGTGGCGATATCGGCCAGCAAAAACCCCACTCGGCGGGGCATTCTATCCACCCCCTGGTTGGAAAACATCAGCCCGGAATCCGCCTGCATGACTGAATCGGAAGCGGGCGCTGCAGCGTAAGGGCCATCCTTGCCATAGCCGCTGATCGACACATAAACCAGATCAGGGCGGTCTTGAGCGAGTTGGGCGTAGCCCATGCCCAGCTTATCGGCCACACCGGGGCGAAAGTTCTGTACCACCATGTCGGCCTGTGCGGCCAGCCGGCGCAACACCTGTTGGCCTGCCTCGGTTCGCGCATCAATACAGACCGATTGTTTGCCGCCGTTGTAACTGGTGGACACCGCGCTCTGTCCGTCGCGATTGACACCGACATGGCGCCCCCAGTCGCCTGCAGGCGGCTCCACCTTGATAACTTCCGCCCCCTGTTGCCAGAAGATTTCAGTGCAATAAGGCCCCGCGATCCCCTGGCTAAGATCCAAAATGCGCAAACCGGTGAAAGGAAGATTCTCTGCCATGGAAAAAGCCTCTTTGTAAAGACCCCCAGCCGTGTCGACCAGAGCGTCTTCGCCACATTGCATAAGCACCTGCGGTGCCGTAATTGAAATTTGCCTCGCTTGCCCGCGCCCTCAAGGACGCAGCCGACGCAAAGGCGCGTAACCACTTCGTTATTCGTATGAAAGAAATGCTATCACCGTGACCATACCGCTACAATTACCCAAATTATTCCTTTTATGTTGAATAAAAATGGACAATAACCTCAACCTGAATCTATTGCGCCTGTTTGTCGCCGCCGTTGAGTGCGAAACATTGAGCGAAGCGGCACGCCGTACCCGCATGACACGCTCCAACGCGTCGCGCCAGCTCAAGGCCCTTGAAAACGCCATGGGTGCCCAGCTATTGCGACGCACGACACGACACACAGAAGTGACCGAAGCCGGCCAGCTGTTGTACGAGCACAGCTTGCGCATGTTGGAAGAGATGGAAACGGCTCAGGCTGCTATCGACAGCCTGGGTGATGTGGTGAAAGGCGATGTCCGCCTGCGCCTGCCCACTGGCCTGGGCCACCTTTATCTCGCGCCCGTGCTCATTGAGTTTGCGAAGCGATACCCGGATGTAAGCTTGCGTGTACTGATTAATGACTTCATTGGCGATTTAATCAGCGCCGAGGTGGATGTGGCCTTGAAAATCACCTCGGCCCCGCCGGAAGATCATGTCGCCCGCAAGCTCTGTCCGGTGCACTGGTGCTTATGTGCCACGCCTCAATTCATTGAGCAGCATGGCACGATTACGCGGCTGGAAGAACTGACCCGCTGCACCCTGATCACACCCGCTTCTTATGGCCGCCGCTTCGATATGAAGCTCAAGATGAACGGTATCACCATGCTGCTGCGTGTCGCGCCGCGACTGCAGTCCGGCGATTACCCGTACATACTTAACGCGACCCTATCGCACCTGGGGGTCGCCCTGCTACCCCGCTATGCCGTGTGGGAACACCTACAGGCAGGCCAGTTGTGCGAAGTTCTCCCCGAGTACGAGCCCGAAGGCGTCGGCGACAGCTTATACCTGCTGACCGCCCCAAACCGCTATCCGACTCTTGCCACCCGCACATTGATGAACTTCATTACAGAGCAGGTTCGCCAACACGAGGTCCACTGGCGGCGGCCCTCAAGTCTAGTTTGATAACCCTTTTTCAGATCTTTCCCCGACCTTTTTCGGTCCTCCCGACTCATTAAATTTGTTCTAATTACAAACTATTGTTCTATAGGCGAATTTTTTAGTAGAATATCGTTCCGCAAATAAAACCCTTGGAATAAAACCCTTTGGAGATTTAGTTTGATGCGGCTCCGGCCTGCCGGGCCCTAAGTCATAGGGCATGGCGGCTGATGTCGGCGCTCCCACTTTCTGCTTGTGTCGCACTCGACCTGGGCGGTATGCGCTGACTCTCCCTTCTCACCACAACATCTCTGCCTCATGACTCTGAAAGAAGCCACTTTGGTGACAGGCGCCAGTTCCGGCATTGGCCGCGCCATCAGCGAAATGCTGCTCGAGAGCGGCCGCACCGTTATTAATCTTGACTACGTCCTGCCGGACTGGAGTCACCCGAATTTGGTGTCGTATCAGGCCGACCTGACGGATGCCAAGCAAACCCGCGAACAGGCCGAGCGCATTACGTCTGAATTCGCCATCACGGCACTGGTGAACAATGCGGGCGCCACCCGCCCCGGGACCATTGACAGCGCAACACTGGAAGATCTCGATTACGTGGTTGCCCTGCATTTTCAGGCCACTCTGATTCTTATCCAGGCGGTTCTGCCGTCGCTGCGCGCTTGCGGCAACGGTCGAATTGTCAACATGAGCTCGCGCGCGGCTCTCGGCAAGCCGGAGCGTGTGGTCTATTCCGCCACCAAGGCGGGTCTGATCGGCATGACTCGCACCCTGGCCATGGAACTTGGCAGCGATGGCATTACTGTGAACGCCATCGGCCCGGGCCCCATTGCCACAGAACTTTTCCGTAAAAGCAACCCTGAAGGCGCACCTCGCACCCAGAAAATCATTGACAGCATCCTCGTCAAGCGATTGGGCACACCCGAGGACGTCGCCAGGGCTGCCATGTTCTTCCTTCACCCGGAGAACAGTTTCATTACCGGTCAGACCTTGTACGTCTGCGGCGGCACCTCGTTGGGAGGCGCCTGAGCCAGCCTTTCAAGGCCGACTCAGCATGAATTCCAACACTGCCCGACGTTGCTGACCCTTACCCCTTACCTTGTTTATCTCGGAGTTTTTATGCGTCCATTCAAAAACACCCGCCGCAACGTGTTGCGCGCCCTTGCACTCGCTAGCGCCTTGTCTTTCGGCGGCTTGAGCGCCATGGCACCGACGACGGCTGCCGCTCAGTCCTTCCCCACTAAGCCTGTCACCATCATTGTGCCCTTCTCTGCGGGCGGCACCACTGACATTCTGGCTCGCATCATCGGCCAGTACTTGGGTAACAAGTTCGGCGAAAGCGTGGTCATCGAAAACCGCGACGGCGCTGGCGGCAACATCGGCACCCAGACTGCCGCACGCGCCAAGGCCGACGGCTACACCCTGCTGATGGGTACGGTAGGCACACACGCCATCAACGCCGCGCTGTATAGCAAGCTGAACTTCGACCACATCAATGATTTCCAGCCCCTGACCCGTGTGGCCATGGTTCCCAACCTGCTGGTGGTCAACCCTGAGCGTCCTTACCGCAGCGTAGAAGAGCTTATTGCCTACGCCAAGGCTCACCCCGGTGAAGTGGCTTTCGCATCGTCCGGCAACGGTTCTTCCATTCACTTGTCCGGCGAACTGTTCAAGCTGCTGGCCGACGTTGACATGCTGCACGTTCCTTACCGCGGAAGCGCTGGCGCTGTGACCGACCTGCTCGGCGGCCAAGTTGACATCATGTTCGACAACATGCCCTCCGCTATTCAGCACGTGCGTAGTGGCGCACTCGTACCGCTGGCTGTCACACCCGCTCAGCGCTCGGAGCAACTGCCGGAGGTCCCAACCATCGCTGAAGCCGGTGTTGAAGGTTACGAAGCCACTTCCTGGTTCGGCCTGTTTGCCCCGGCCGGCACGCCCGACGATGTCGTGAAAACCTTGCATGCAGCTATTGTCGAAGGTTTGAAGGACCCTGAGGTCATCGAAAAATTCTCGGCACAAGGTGCTGTCATCGTTGCCGAGTCGCCAGAAGAGTTCGCCGCATTCATCGCTTCCGAAACCGAAAAGTGGGCCGATGTGGTTAAACGCTCCGGTGCTACCGTAAACTAAACGTTATTGTCATCACCGCAAATCAGGAGAAAATACACATGAGCAAGCAAGCATTCATCTGCGACGGCATACGTACACCGTTCGGCCGTTATGGCGGCGCCCTGTCCAGCGTCCGCCCCGACGATCTGGGTGCTATCGTCATCCGCGCCCTCATGGAGCGCAATGCCAAAGTCGACTGGCAACTGGTCGACGACGTATTGTTTGGCAACGCCAACCAGGCCGGCGAGGACAACCGCAACGTCGCGCGCATGTCTGCTTTGCTTGCTGGTTTGCCTATCGAAGTACCGGGCGCCACCATCAACCGCCTGTGCGGCTCCGGCCTGGACGCCATTGGCACGGCAGCGCGCGCCATCCGCGTGGGTGAAGCCGGCCTGATGATTGCCGGCGGGACCGAAAGCATGAGCCGCGCGCCCTTCGTCATGCCTAAGGCGGGAACGGCCTTTTCACGCGCCAATGCCGTCTACGACACCACCATTGGCTGGCGCTTCGTCAATAAGCAGATGAAGGAAATGTACGGCATCGACTCCATGCCCGAAACGGCTGAAAACGTTGCAGACGATTTCGGCATCGAGCGCGAGGCCCAAGACCGCATGGCCCTGGCCAGCCAGGTCAAAGCCGCCGCCGCCCAGAAGGCGGGCATTCTGGCCGAGGAAATCACCCCGGTCACGATTCCCCAGCGCAAGGGCGACCCCATCATCGTTAAGGATGACGAGCACCTGCGTGAAACCTCTCTGGAAGCACTGGCCAAGCTCAAAGGCGTGGTTCGCCCCGACGGCACGGTTACTGCCGGCAATGCCAGTGGCGTGAACGACGGCGCTTGCGCGGTAGTACTGGCCGATGAAGCCAGCGCCGCCAAACACGGCCTCACACCTCGCGCTCGCGTGGTGGGCATGGCGACCGCAGGCGTGGCTCCCCGCATCATGGGTATCGGCCCCGCACCCGCTACCCAGAAGCTGCTGGCTCAAACCGGCATCAGCCTCGACCAAATCGACGTCATCGAACTGAACGAAGCCTTTGCCGCTCAAGGCTTGGCCGTACTGCGCCAGCTTGGCCTCAAGGATGACGACCCGCGCGTCAACCCCAACGGCGGTGCTATCGCTCTGGGCCACCCACTGGGCGCCAGCGGCGCACGGCTGGCAATCACGGCTGTGAACCAGTTGCATCGCACGGGCGGCCGCTACGCACTGTGCACCATGTGTATCGGCGTTGGCCAAGGCATTGCGGTATTGCTCGAAAGAGTTTAATAAGCAGTTGGTTGGCGGGGGGGGGGCCCCCCCCCCCCCCCCCCCCTTTTAAATAAAAAAAACAAAAAAAAAAAAAAAAAAAAAAAAAAACACAAAACAAAACCCCCCCCCCCCCAAC